>NZ_OY787468.1:600000-900000 GCF_963678845.1 uncultured Bacteroides sp. | reverse complement strand
TACCAGATAAAGAACGTGAAGCCTTTAAAATCTATATGCAAAAAAAAGATCCTCAATTGTGGTTAGTGTGTATGATGGAATTTTATTGTGCGATTCGTCCCCATGAAGAATTAAGGCATTTATTAATTTCTCATATAGACTGGGATAATAGGACTATAACGATTCGTAAAACTTTAGCTAAGAATAGGAATATGCAAACAGTAGATGTCCCAAATCAACTTTTTGATGAAATGATTAATATATATCACCTTAATGAATATCCAAGCGATTATTATGTATTCAGTAGAAATGGAATGCCAGGTAAAATTTTATTAGGTAAAAATTATTTTAAGACTCATTTCGCCAAAATAAGAAATGATATGGGGATGCCATTTTCTTATAAGCTGTACGGTTTTAAGCATACTGGCGCATGTAAATTGGCAGATGCAGGTGTTAGTACGTGGGACCTCCAGAAGCATATGCGACATGCATCTATATCTACGACTGAAGCATATATCAATAAAAGGATAGGAATAAAGAGTGATACTATTAAAAATAATTTTCCAGATATATAAAAACGAAGCCCCGGAAATAATATCTCCGGGGCTTCGTTTTTAATTTTAAATTACTCAGCAAAAAGTAAACCTACAATTCCTTTGCACATATCTCTATATGTTTGCATTGCTTGGAGTTCTGCGGCATGTTCTTCCGCTTTGTCATCATTCACTTTATCCTTGTTTAGAATAATAGCTAACTGAGATTCCTGAGAGTACCTCAGCTTAACTAAACCAGAAATGAATTCTTCTTCAGTATCATTCTTTGCTTCAATGATTGTTCCTCCATCTTCCAGATTGCCGGAATAAGCATACGCCGTTACTGGATCAGGAGTTTCTTCCTCATGAGACTCTGGAATATAATCCGGAATAATCTCTTCATTAAGATATACCAAAAACTGAGAATCGGTATATCTAACATACTTTTTTCTTTCTAAATAAATCTTTCTATTCATATCTATGTAAATTTAGTGAAATTAGCACCTTTATTAGTTTGATATAATGTGATTACTGTAGCAATAGGAAGGTCTTCTTTTGAGAAGTTATCTTCAGCTTGTTCGATCATAATTCTTGATCCTGAAAATGAATACCACTCCTCATCTTTCCACTTATATTCTTTATTCCCATCAACGGTATCAATATGATCAATCACTTTGTATCTGATAGCAATACATCTCCTTGGACTTCCATCTTTTTCTTTTTCAATAGCACTGTTTTCTATTACAAAATCTTCAAGTAAAATAAGGAATTCTTCTTCTTTACCTCTCCTATTCTCTGGTAATGTAGTGTCATAAATGATCTCAGCAATTTTTTTCTTATTCTCATCCGTTAGTCCTTCAAAAGGCTTCCTCATACGCCTTTTCCTGATTAATTCTCCTAGTCTCTTTTCCATTTTTAAAGTTCTTATTAAGTTCTTAGTATTCGCATGACTTGCATATCCTATTCTTGATGCAGCCTTTAATCTCACTTCATCATCAGTGAAGCCTTTTTTTCTGAGAGATATAACCTGCCGACATAATGCTTGCTTATTTTTTTTGCTGAGTTCTGTATGGTCTTGATAGAAATTATAACCTACGTAATAAAACCCACGAGATGTAATAGGAAATATCTGATAGTTATGTCTAATCTCAAGCTTTAATTCATTACCAAGATACATTCCGGACCATTCCAAAACATGGTGAAGAAAAACTTTATCTTCGTGCATTACTGAGAAATCATCTGCATACCGATAATAAAACTCTATATTATTTAGAAATCTATGATATTTCTTTGCTAGATAAACAGAACCTTTTGCTAATTCATTAAAGTCAGCAACTGTTCTAGCCTGATCTATTTTTTCCCAAATGTATCGTTGAGTATAATGCGCTACTAATTCCGGATTATTCTTTATATAAAAGCAGTTTTTTAAATCGAAATCAAATAATGACAAAATAAGATTAGCCAAGAGTTGAGCTATTTTTGTTCCGATCGGAAGACTTTTGCTTTCTCCTTTAGAGTCAATCACTTCATCAAACCATCGAAGTAGCTTTTTGTCTTTGATTTTTCTCTGAATCATCCTTTTGACTATCTTATGATCAACTGTATCATAAAACTTTCGGATATCTCCTTTGAAGACATAAAATGTTTTATTCACGTCATTATTATAAAGGTCCTTCTGAAGACGGTGGAATAAATCATGTGTCCCTCTACCTTTAATACAAGAAAAAGTGTTTCGTATGAATGTGCTTTTTACATAATTCTCAATAACATTTAGCACAGCCCAGTGCATTACATGGTCCTCGTATGGAAGTTTACTTATTTCACGTGGTTTAGGTTCAAGTACTGTGAAATATGTATATTCTGATGTTTTGAAAGATTCTTCAATATATTCATGAAGAAGATTGAAAAGGTTTGCTTCCAGGTCACGTTCAAATTCAACTATATCAGGTCTTCGATGTTTCCTCTGGCTTGAGCCTTCAAATGCCAACCTGAAATTATCTATTGTCTCAATACGTTCTGATAACTTTCCTTTTCTCTTCATCATAACTGGGTCTTTCCGGTGCCCTTCGGTTTCTGTTTTAATTGGTTCTTTGGTCTGCTTTGTCCTGCGGGAACATTCGGTGCAGCCTACTAGTACCCTCCTGGTTGTATTTTTTTCGCCGGATTAAGTCATATACCTAAATCCTCTGTGGGGCGAGGTTTCTTTCAAACTTATATTTTACCGGGATATCAAACCAGACCCGGAAACAAAGTGTAGGGGGGACGAGACATTCGCATTGGCATCAGAGGGCCCATTGTTCGCATTCGCATACGAAACGCCCGCATTGCCATTGTTGTTCGCATTGCCACCACGATTAACGACACGGACGCCAGAAGAAGCGTCTGTCCGAAAGACAACCTAGAAAAAGAAAAAGTTCTTTATCATTTTGCAAAAGTAGAAGAAAGTTCTATATATTGCAATTTAATACAGAACTTTCTTCAATATTAAATGGAAAAGATTTCAAAGAGCGACTTATGGACACATACGGCGCATCCGCGCCGGGGTCTCTCTGGTTACAACGATTACTTTTCGCGAGTGCCGGCAGCAACCATGGTTATGAAGGACGCTGCGAAAAGAGTATATCCAACCCATGAGCTAAACCACGGGGGCATTATTATCGCATTACTTGCTATCAATGTGTAGCAAGTTGGAAAACATGACGTTATTGCTGCTGCAATATTTCTAACGCATTTTGCAATTTTGGGTGTTTCTGCTTTCCATTTTCTTGGAATATCTCTAAAAAACGCAATAATCTTTTTCATCTTATTTATTATTAATGTATCACTTGAAAGACGGACGGCGCATCCGCGCCGGGGTCTCTCAGGTTGCACGATTATTCAGCCAACGCTGGTTCCGGATTGAGCTCATCTGCGAACCAGCAGAGGGGGGACGAGACATACGCAATGGCATCAGAGGGCCCAATGCCCGCATACGCATACGAAACGCCCGCATAGCCATAGTTGATCGCACGGCCACCACGAGCAACGACACGGACGCCAGAAGAAGCGTTACCGTAGCCATAATCATTATAGTAAGTTGATTCTGAACCGGCATAAACTTGTGGTAGTAAACATCCATTCTTGCGGAGCATACTAGTAATATAGCCTTCACCTATAGCCCAATTGCCGGCTAATACTTGTTTGGTTAAATCAACCGTACTTGCAAGTTTAGTCCTTATTGATTTATTAATGTACATCTGTGCAATAGTGCCATTACTTGATACTACTGCATCGGTAGTCCACCGTGACAGATATCCATAAAAATTCTTCAATCCAAAAAAACAAGGAACTAAAGCCGTATAAAGTGTCGTTGCTCCATTCATAACAGCATAAGAAGATAGGCCGCAATTATCTGCAAGTTCAACACCAACAGAAGTAGGAAGGAATGGGTATGTCCCAAAATCAGTACTCCAGTTTCCATAAGTAGTTACTCCAGGGCCAAATCCTCCCTGTCTCAATCCATTCGCATCGAGTGCAGCATTGTATGTTGCCTGAACGTTGTTTGTTCCATAAGTCAGCACGAAAAGGTTAGCAATAATAAATGCCATTCTCTCAGTATGTGCATTGAACCGGTCATCGCCCTTATTCTTTGCATAAGTGGAAAAATCAAGAGCGGATATCTGCGTGGCGGCTCTACCTAGTTGAGTTGTATATAACGCATCTTTAGCGGCGTCATTGTTGCCTCCTCTATACTGACTGCTATTATTGATCACACTAACCAGCTTTATGTTGGTTCTATCCATGACGCCTATCCCGAGTGCAGAAGTCATGAACTGAGGAATGTACCAGTTATATTTTCCAGGAATCGGACTTAATGATGCTGCTAAATATTCATAGCTTCCTTCAATCCAATATGCTTCATAGTGTGCATTCCCTCCCCACATATAATCACCCATACTTCCGTCCAAAGCTGCAGTAGCTCCATTGACGAAGTTATAGTGATTTGTCGGGCTTAATTTGCTTGCTACACCTCCGTTAAGAAGATAACAGCCAAGATTTAGCAACCCCGGAAGATTCTTCAAGTAATCAAGATCGCCGTAAGGTTCCCATGTTGAAGAGGCGTTTGATAAGTTTCTTCTTCGGCAAGCATAGCGATAACTTTTCAATAGACTGGCCTTAACATATCCAAATGTCTGGCCTGAATTGCTAAAACATAATAGTCTATCATCCGCATTGAATGTTGATAGATCGGCTGGAGCTGCAGGAGCTCCTGGTTTCAATTCAATTGTTTCCATATATTTTTATTTAATAAATTATTAAGTCCAATCGTTATCAAATTCACTAACCATGAACCATCCTAAACCTAAAAGATTAGAAGCTGGCGCAGGATACATGAATCCTGATATATTAGTCCATAATCCCGCCTTACCTCCAACAATCTGCCAGTCAGCTCCATTTTTATAAATCCAAATGTTATTATTATCATCATTAGCATTGATAAGGATCAATTCTTTAGATATAGACCCGATGATATTGTAACGGTAGCTCCCAGAGGTTTTAATTACTAGCAAATCAACCGCGAATCCTGCATAATCTAGCGCAGTTCCATAAAGAGGAATTTCATAATAAGTTCTTCCGGACGAATCAGTCTTAGCAGCTAGGTCTACATATGCTCCAGGACTATCAGGCCCTTTGGTATAGTAGTATGCATAGGTTCCCATTACTACCATCATATTTCGTTGACGTGATCCAAAACTTCCACGGCACCATACATCAGATGTATAATTGCGATATCCACGACTTTCTTGAGAATTATATCCCTGATGATACATATCTCCACTGAACCACATTTTACCGTCCGCTCCAAAATTTATTCCGCCTACAACATCTCCGTTATCATTTACGCATGATAGATTTTTGAATGATCCGGATACAGCTTTAAGTATACCTTCAAACGAACTATTCCCAGTTGCATGTAAGTTTGCGCAATTAATTAGACCGGTTAAAAAGTTAATAAATATGTTAGGTATAAAATTGCTTGATGTACCAACATTATTAGGATCAAAAGATTTATAATCTCCTTCTGATTCTTTAGCTACTCCAGCACCTGTTTTACCGTATTGACTCAGCATGTAATCTCCGGAAAAAACAGCAGAAGCAAGCTTCCCAAAATCAGCGAATAAGACCTCCGTTAAAATGTATTTGAACATATCAAAAGGAATCCAAGTAGCATTATCCCCGTTAGTCGCATAATCATCAGATGGGTCTATCCCTTTTGAAATGCCGACTTTATTCATGGCAAAATACATAGATCCATCAAGAACATAAGGCGCAACATATTCAGTGCACGTATATTCTATGCCGAGGTCGAATTTCCCGGCAGGATAGACTTTTTGTCCTCTTTTACCAACAGCTCCATCTTCCGGAGCTGGTTCTAATGTTTCGGTCGTTGATATCATCAGAATTGCGTTATATTAGCTGAAATTTGAACGGTAACTCCTTTGCTTGAACTCACAAGAGTTCCTGCTACAGTATGCGAAGCTACATTCGTATCAGTGTCAATCACTACTCCGGCATTGGTGCGCATTGTGAACTTGAAGTAATATCCTGTAACTTCAGAATTATCAGACCGTTTACGAACTTTCGGAGTATAGGTCATATTCTCTGTTTTTTTAAGGATAGTTCCGGCACTTGATTTGCCTTTGTCGATATAATAAGGATCGTGAGTGTCGCTGGCAACAAAACCTTTCATATATGCTTTGCCGTTATAAGTAGCGCATGCATAGTATTCTTCCTGACCTTCTACTGCTCCATCGTATAGAGTTAAAACATTCCCGTTAATTTCAGTAACACCGGCTACATTTGCAACGCTAACTAATCCTGCATCGGTAGCTTTCTTCCAGCTCCATGCTGCAGCATCAAGGTTAACTGCTACCCCAGCATTTGAAAATCCGGCTGTTGCTACAATCTTATCCGTATCATTATCTATAACAAAATCTCCGTTCAGCGCTGTAACGTTAATGTCGAATGCATCTCCTGTACTTTCTCTTATGTAGATAGGGAATTTACAAGTGATTGTTATCCCATTATAAGTCGAGACAAAGTACAAATTCATTGTATTAAGGCTGGATACAGAAGCAAAGTTCCCAATAATCTTTAAAGCTGGATATGTTACTCCATCCGCTTCGATGGTAGTTTTTTGTACCTTTGCAGCCCAGTTACTCTTGACAGCTCCATTCGTATCAAGGATAGAGCCTGCATCAGTAATTGAATTCGCATACCATTGCATCCCAATTGAATCTGGCGCAACATGTTTGGCCTCCAAAGAGCTGAAAGGTCTAGGATATATAATAAACTGATTGGCGGCATTGCTCCAGTCCGGTGAGCATGCTTGCGTACTTGGGTTGTAAAATTGTTCGGCTGCTTGACCAGGTGAATTAAAACTGTATCCGGTATCAGGAACTATCGTGTCTCCATCAACGTAACTCTCAAGTGATTCTACTGCATATAATCGTCCCATCTTATTCTAATTTAGTTGTTTATACTATTCATTAATTCTGAAGCCTGTTCAGTACTGAGAATCTCAGCTCCTTGAGCTATTGCCTTATCTCTCCCATAGCTGTTGATATCGAAATCAGACAATAGGTATTTACCGGAGAATTCTTGTCTATATTCAGATAATCCTATTGCATCTGCAACATTCTTCGGTACCAGATAATAATTAGGTTTTGTTATCATATCATAATGGTTTTTGAATGCATAAAACTTTTCCGTTAATTGTTGCTACCTTACCGTTTATAGTTGTAGCCCTCAGCGCACTAAGAGGTTTTACCTCTATTCCCCATATAGGCTGTATGTTGGGGTCATATCCTATTCTACTTCTTGACATAGAGAGCGTTTCTCCATATCCAACACTTTTAAAAATATCGCCTGCAGCCGTTGTTTTATAGAAGTATTCGATACTGAAATACTTGGAAGGACTGGCGATATTACCTTTAGGCGTTTCAATCGTAGTTTGAATCTCTACTGATTTTGTTTCATATCGAATGTATCTACCAGTCAGGAAGTTCATTTTGTCCTCCCATAATCCATAATCACGATATAGCTTAGTCCTGGCATATTCTTTTCGAGATGGTTCAGCTACGTGGTAAGCTTCCAGCATAATAAACTCTTTATCAATGAATTGTCTGTCTATTGTTAAAGATTTAGTTCCTTGTCCGGATACATAGAATATATCATCCGAAGTAATTGCCCGATATACCTTGCTGTCTCCTGATGGTACCTGCACCTGCCATTCATAATGCGCATCTGAGTCGGCTAGATCAGTTTCTCCATTACGGAATGTTGCGTTGATCACACGAGTAGTAAGATTCTTGAATGGAGATATCGGGAGAACCAATGCAGCATCAAGCTTCAAACTTAAATTCAAATCACTGACAGCAACGCTCACTAGTGCCAATTCCTGTTCTCCACCGAATACTTTATGTGTTCTGGCATCTGTGAAATTCCAGCAATATTTTAATTTAATCGGAGCATCTGGCTCAGCATTGGCTGCAACTACTAACTCTCCGTTATTTCCCAGAGTATAGCCAGGTGTTGTGTTAAGTATTCTTTCATTGTTCGCAAACCATCGGTGATTGAATAATGAAGAAGTAAAGTCCGCCGATTGAGTTTTAGAAGTAAGAATACCTTCAGGGTCTTTAACCCTGAGTTGAGGGCGAAGAATAAGAGAAGTTGTAGCTCTGTCCGGAGAGAATAAACCTGTGAGCTTATCTTTTTTCTGGTCGAGGGTTCCTCCAAGTTCAAGTATGCTGAAACTTACGCTCAGCGGATCATACATTATAAAAGCATTATTCGTTTTCATCTCACTTATCTATTAATTGTAAATTCGTCAGTAATATCTTCCCCGTCTCTAACGTAGCAACTGCATTTAAATGCAACCTTTCTGCTTTCAAAGTAATTGCTTGGCATATCGTTTGGAGTGATATCTAATGTATTCGTTATGTTAGAAGCATGCAATGTATTCCATGCTGTGTCTTCTTCTGGCATACCGCTGGTTCTTGACCAGGTGTAACCATCCACAATATCCGCCGTGATATCATCGGTACCAATAGATACTTTTGACTGTAGAGTTGTATTTTCCTGCCCGAATCGGAAGAGTTTGCCGGCACTTGAAGAAATAGCCATTATAGCCGACTGGTCTCCGCTTAAGTTAATCCATTCATTATTATTCCATTTAGGCGGAAGACCTTTGGTTGCCTGAGCTGTAATGCAGCGCCATTTGCAAGATTTATAATAGCAGTCATGCTGTTCATTCACGCCGTTAATATATGGCCAGTCATTTCCGGCATTTTCTTTCGGATCAGCTTCCCAAAGTCCACGATCTACTATTGTTTTAACGATTTGACCCTGGTAGTTTATTCTAATAAGGTCCTGAACTATTAATCCACGAGCATAAACATAAGGCTGTTCCGGATTGATTGGTAATCCGTCAGGAATGGGGAGATCAGTTGGAAGTCCAACAACTAAAGCTCTATTTGTTTTCTGAACCTTATAAGAATTAACTCCGTCTAAGAATACTATCTGTCCGTCGTAGCTTGATATATACCAGCTTGATTGTCTTGCCGTATCTACAAAGTTACCTCTTCGGGAAATATTCATGCCGGCGCATGGAGGATAATTGATTCCACCAGGAACATCCGCATTGGCACCAATATTCACAATCATGGAATTATTGACAGTATCTATGCTGACAACTTCCATATATGACGTGAAAAATCCGCCCGTTTGTTTGTATATACCGTACACGATATCGTGTATAACGAATGCCAGGAAATCCTCTTCATATCTTTTTCTGATGTGTAGTTTATAACTACTCCCTTCAAGATGTTCAACGGCATCAATAGTTCCGCATTCAGAGAAAGAGAAATTACCCTCCATTGCGGTAAGGCGATTGTATATTAATTCTAGGAACTTTGCGGCACCACGTATTTCAATACTTTGTGCCTGAATTCTTCCATCTGGGAATATGCCGGCTCCTAATCCGGTTGTCATTGAATCGGTGAAGTCTCCAAATGTGGCACCCGATAAAAAATTAATAAGGAATTGAGCTACATCAGGACTTGTTTTTGAAAGCTTATTATTGATAAGCGACTCTATTTCTGTTATAAGTTCAAATATGGCCGTTTGGTCGTCTGTTAGCTCCTTAAAATTGAGGCCAATCTTTTCAAAGTTGCGCTGCCATTTTAAACGAACGTCATACCCGGTGTCATTCGCTCCATTCCATGGGATAATATTTTCAAAATTAATATTCATTTTCCGAGTATGTTAATTCAATTCTAATTCATTTCCATCAAATTCAAGAAGCAATAATTGCCAACAGCTGCGATATTCAAGTGTGTCCATATCAATAAGATTCAGCATATAATCAGCAAAACGATTATCTTCTTTATGGCTCTGCTGACGCAACTTAGCATGTTCTACTTTAACTATGCCTTCAGACTTATTACGATCATAGCTATAGCTCATAAATGCAAGGGAGAATGTTTCTCCGTCTTCGCTCTTAGCTTTCATCTGTCGTATTGCTTCATATATATCCATATCGCAAAAATACATCCAAAAAAGACCTCAAAAAAGGACACAAAAAAAGCCTCGCTATCTTCACAGACCGCGGGGCTTTGTCATCATGTAATTACTAATACCTAAAAGAATTGTTTAAAAAATGAGAAAATAAAAGGATGTTTTTTCTTTATATATAGGACGATAAAAAACAATGCGGCTAATATAACTGCAGCCCATATTATTGATGACATTATTCCTGTCTGAGTCTTCTTTTCTTTACTTGATTGATTTGCAGCATTTTTTTTAACGGCAGCAGCACTGTCTTGTTTCTTTTTATCGGAAGAGCTACTTTTAGAGAGCTGCTCTTTCTTATTTTCTGATTTTAACTGGCCTGAGCTACGAGACTTTAATGCTGATCCTATTATATTACCTGCATTATCAGATATAGGAGTATATTCCTCATGAACCCATTCATAAAGCGTATTGTTAGTTAAAACGATCTTTCCAATAGAGTCACGTTGTTTTTCTTGTAGCATTAGATTATGGCCAATGCTATCTATCTTTAATGTGCTTTTGCTTTCTATCTTGCAGCTTGTTTTGCATCCAAAACAGAGCATACTAATGATTATTAATGCAATAATAGATATCTCTTTCATAATAGAACTTTTTTTGCACGTAATAAAAAAGCTTTTCTCTCATTCAGACCGTTTACTCCACCATTAATTGTATGTGTAATGCCATCTATATCGTCTTTGTCGGCTAGAGCATTGAGGTTTTTATTATTCCAATACCATCCAGCTACTAGCATTGCAAGATCGGGCTCCTCTACTCGTTCTGGATGATTAAGAAGATCATACTTTCCTCCTGTGAATTTGTCAAACATCTCATAGTTGCTTCTCCCAGTTAGTTGTATATCTCCTCTACCTTTGTATTTCTGACCATCGCCATCAGCAGCCGGTGTATTACCTAACTTCGCTGCCAGTCTACCGGTATCATAGGCTGCCCCACTTGCTATTTCTTTAACGTATACAAACGATCCGGTTTCATGTGCAATCTGCGCGATAAAGTGCGCAGCCCGCAATGTCGTGTTAATGCAGAATCGTTGCATAACCTCATTAAGAGGATTAATTATTTTGTTGATTGTCCCTATCGACGCAAATGGAACTATCATTTTTAATTGTTTTGTTGTAATCATTCTCTTCCTCCTTTTTTTTATGTCTTACTCGTGACTCGCATATTATTTTGTAACATCGTATGCTTCTTAAATATGTATTCTCTACTTTCAACTCAGCGACGGCTGTCTGTAAGTCGCCTATCGTTCTTAGATGGCTCTGAATGGTAGAGAATAGACCTATATAATCAGTCTGTAATCTATTCAGTTCATCGGTTACCTTCTTCATTTGTTCGGTAGAGAACTCTGACTCATTTTGCCTTAGCGATTGTTCCTTTCCCTGATTTTCTAACTCAAGAGCTGCAGCCTCTGCTTCTTTTTTCCTTTTCTCATTTCTGTAGAATAGAAATTGCCAGATACTGGTACCACCAAAAACAATTGCCACTATAGAACTAATATTATCCCAATTCATAAGCTTTTTTTTAGTAATGGGGGTAAGATGTTTCACAACAGCTCCCCCCAGGTATGTTCAATCAACCAACAAAAAAACAGTACTACAAAAGTATACCAGATGGTATGTCAAAAAAAGGACATCATCTGTTAACATTCTGCTCTAATTTTTCAATTCTTTTTATTTCATCTCTTACATCCTTAGCGTTAACTTTTAAATCCTTAACACTTATTACTTTAAGTAACTCTACACTTTCAGACATTAGTTTTATAACTCTTTCTAGAGATGAATTATTATTCCCTGTATTATTTATAGATATCCCGGTACCGGAATTAGAATCATCCGATGAAGTATATCCACCACTGTACTTCCCCGTCTTAGTTCGTATCTGCTCAAGAATTTGCGTTGTATTTATCATCCGAATACTTCCGTTTTTCTGAGCTACGTCAAAAATATCAAGGAATTGACGTACATGAGGATTAGCTACAGCATTATGATTAGCTACGAATTCACTCTTATGAACCGGGATTGCCCCAGCAACATCATCCGGATTTCCTGATTTAGTATACCCTTCTATATAATCATCGGAATATCCACCTGCTTTTAATCCTTTTGCTTCATCACGTTGTTGTTTAGCAACTGCAATCTGTGCAGCTCCTGCTGCAATTGCTGCAGCTGCTGCAGCTGCTCCTAGTGCCGGACCCACTCCAGGTATCCATGCCAGTGATGAATATGCAAGCATAGCTGATAATGCGGTTGAAGAAATCGTTTGCAACACATTAATGGCGAACTGCATCTCTGCATACTTCTTCTTTACAGCTGCAACAGATTCTTCCTTTTCTTCCTCTAGTTTTGTTGTATCCTTGCCAGCTTTCTTTGCTGCTTTAATTTTTTTATCATAAGCAGATTCTGTCTTTGATACTTCAGCATCCTGGAATCCTTGCACTGCGCTTGACACATTACTAAGAACTTCGTTAAATGCATCAAAATAGACCTTATTCGCTTGAATTTTTTCTTTCAGATAGTCATTGAATATCTTATTTTTAGCAACCTCGTATTCTTTTTCACTTAGCAAGCCTTGAGCATGCTCTTCTTCCAGAGCTTTCAACTTTAAATTCTTATTCTCTTCTGCAGATTCAAGGCCATACTTTTTAATGACTTCCTTTCGGTCTTTTGCATAATCCTCAGTTATATTCTTCTTTGCTTCTTCATATATCTTAGTTAGATTAGTTGTATCTATGCCATTTTTTTCTGCAAGTTCTAATTGAGATTGGTAGAATATGTCTAAGGCGTTAAGCGTCTCATCCATCGAGGCCTTATAGTTTAACTTCCGGTATTCTTCGCCGAATTTTTCAACGAGATCAGAGCTACTCTTTGCTATTTCTGCACGTTTTTCGTTAACTTCCTTTTCGGATAATAGAACAGCATCCCCTGCCTCTTTTACGACCGTTGCTTTCTTCTCTCCATTCTTGAACTCAAGACCAGATACGTCGTCTTGATAGTCCTTTAAAATAGCAAGTCTTTCAGATGAAGTAGCAACTTCCAGTGCTGCAATACGATTTTTATAATCTTTCTCTTTAAGTTCGCCTTTCTCATATTGCTTTGAAAGTTCTAATTTTATGCCTTCTTCTCCGCTTTTTACTTTTTCAAGACGCTTATCTCTATATTCTTTCAATATAGTAAGTCTATTATCTTCCGATTTTTTAAGTGAATCGTATATTGCAGCATTAGTCTCACTTTCAAGTTTTCCAAGTTCTGCTTTCTTCTTTTTATCTGTTACTTTGCCCTGGTATTTATTAATAATGGATAATTTCTTTAACTGAAAATCAGTTTCTTTTTGGAGAGCATCCATCTGATACTCTGATTCTGTTTGCCCACGCTTGTCCGAACTCTTTTTCAATAGGAGAAGCTGCTCTTTATATGAATTTTCAGCGGATTGTATTTCTGCATTCCATGGCTGCTTATCTTTTCCTGTTCCGCTAGTGGAACTTCCACCGCTATTTGTGTTTTTGGTATTCTTTTTTACGGTACTACTATTTTTTTTCTCTGGAATAAATGCCGCTTGATAGGCTTTCTTTACTGTTTTAAGCTTTTCATTTATCACATCCAGGTCTTCTTCATCTTGTTTAAGATAATAGTCGCTTACATCTGTGGCACTCATGCCAACAACAGGAGCCATACTGCCTGAGTTTTGGAGCTTCTTTTTTGAATTATAGTCCTCCCTATCTTTCTTTACCTTACGCTCTTTTTCAAATTTATCTCCATATAATTCCTCCAGATTATCTTTTAATCCTTCCAACTTATTTTTTCTAAGAAGAGCTGAAATATAGTTGTTAATAGCCTCGGTGTTCTCATTTGTCACCTTTCCTGTTTTAGATAAAACAGCATTATATTGTGGAATTATTGTTTTGAGATCATTTATCGCTTTTTGTTTTTCAGTATAAGCTACAGTCTCAGAATGAATGATAGAAAGCAGACTTTTTACTCTATTCTTTTCCTCATCTGTTTTCTCTATAGCTTTTTGATACACATTATTTAAATGTTCTCTAGCCTGCGTAGCTATATCTGTTTTCTGTGAAAGGAAGTACATTGCTGTTGTAAGTGCAACAACGCCAGCCACAGCTATCCCAATTGGATTAAGGCCTAACATCACGAAGAATTCCTTCATCGCAAGATTAGCCGCTCGCGTAGCTCCTGTAAGGTACCCTGTAGCTGCAACTTGGAGAAGAGTAGCAGCAGTTACTATTTTTGACCAATAAGCTTTAGCTTTTTCAACGACTATAGTTTCTACAGATACTGCATTAAATTTAGACTGCCAAAGGGTACTCAGTTTTACAGCTGCTGTATAAGCTCCTAATATAATCACCAAAGATGCAATTGTGCTACCATATTTAATAAAAAAAGTCACCATTGAACTCAGCATTTTAATAGTCATGCTTCCTCCACTGATCATGTATTTCATTGCAGGGAGTAATTTTTCTCCCAGTTCAATTCTAATTTCTTGAAATTGTTTTTTTCTCTTATCAATTTCTCCTTGAACAGTATTATTTTGAATGTTATATTCCTGGATAATACTTGTTCCTTCTTTATAGCTTTTGTTTGCTAGGTCTTGTGCCGCACGTATATCATCAACTTTTCCAGCCATGGTACTGATTACACCAGAAGCTCTTACACCTTCAAGCCCCATATCTTTAAACATTGGAGCTAGCTTGTCAAGCCCGCCTTTATTGTTTAGCACTTCAAGAAACCGAAGAATAGCTTCATTCGCATCTGTTTTAATTAAATTTGTAAACTCGGATACGCTTTCTCCAGCCATTTTAGCAAACTTGGCTGGGTTTTGATACATTTTAAGCATTAATGTCTGGAATGCAGTTCCTGCCATTTCCTGCTGTTGCATATTTTGGTCTAGAACAGAAGCATACCCTAACAAACTTGTCTGTGACACTTTTGCCTGATTTGCTGCCCCTGCAACTCTCGCAGTAAATCCAACAAGATATTCTTCCGCGGCACTTGAATTTTGTGCAACGGCATTAATGGCGCTACCGGTTGCTAACATAGCGCCCCTTAGTCCCATCTTTTTATCTTCACCAAACATCTGAGCTAGCTTACCTATATTTAGAACAGCATCTTTTCCAAGGTCTTCACCAAGAGAAACTTTGATCATATTGGCTGCATCGACGAACTCAAGAATATTTTTCTTTCCAGTTACCCCGATTTTTCCTGCTTCTCCAGAAATTTCGTTGAGCTGTTCCCTAGATGTTCGTGTGTCCATCTTCTTGAACTCCTCATTCAGCTCCTTCACTTCTTTAGTAGTTAATCCGGTGTATTTTCGCGTTTGACTTTCTGCCTCTTCCATCGCTGCAAATTCATCAACACATTTTCTTGCAGTAAGAGCAACCCCGGTTAATGAAGCAATAAGACCGGCCCCCATGGCGGCATACTTATTGAACCCATCGGCCAGTTTACCTATTGAGAATTTTGCCTCGGTTGCATTTCCTCTGAGTTCTTTAATTCTTGTATTGACTTCATTTAATTGATTGCTGTATTGCTTGTATTCGGAACTGTCTCCTGGTAGGTTTTTAATAATAGCATTCAGCTCTTTCTGTCTGTTCCCAAGCTCTTTAAGGCTAAGAGAGCCAATCCCTATTTTCTCGAAAAGGCTGTCGTACTCTTTCTGAAGTCCCTTCAACTCTGCAGATTTTGCTGCATACTCTTCCGTTCCTTCCTTTAGCTTTTTCAACTCCTTGCGCGTATCGCGCATTTTGTCTTCAAGCTGAATCATTTTTTGTCTTGCTGCGTCCTGCTGAATCACTATCTCCAGCTGAACTCTATCAATTTTTAAGCTCATAGTTTCCCAACTAATTAATAATAGACAAAAATAGCTCCTTACCATGCCTGCAAAAAGGACACAAAAAACCCCGGCAAGTTTTATCTTGTCGGGGTTTTGCTTAGTCTAACCATCTTCCATTATCCAGCCATGCACCTCCATCTCGCCACTTTCCGTCCGCCAATATCCATCGCTGATAAGAATCTGTATCGCTTATCTTTATAGGATGAAAAATCCCTTTCCAGGCATCTTTCCTTCCTCTTGAAGTTAAGGTATAATCCATTTCCCGGCAAACATATCTTTTATTGCGAATTTCAAAGATTCCTCTTGTGTCATAAACATTAGGGTCATAGCTTGTAATGGTTATCCGTTTTGTTTCATCAATTTCATATACACCACTATACAATGCCTTCTCGAAATTAGTGATACGCAATGTGGCTCCTTCGGCATTTGTTGTTCTTGGAGTCCCAAATTCATCGGGAAGGATATCATCAGTAAAAGCCATTGGGAATGAATTGTTCGGAATCCATGTAGGGCCCGAATTATTAAGCCCGCGGTGAAATGCAAGGAATATTTTACCTTTCGTTTCTGTAGTATCTGATACGCCATTGGTTATCTGTGTATCAAGGTCACTTTCTGCCGTTGATGTTTCCTCAGTAGTAGTACCTTCTTTGTCAATGGTAGGTACCCACCATGGCGTATATGTACCTTCTACCCTCACATTGTTTTCGTACATATGCCACTGCCACATACTTAGCTCTACCGGAATTATCTCAAGTTCAATATCAGAACTGGCATTATCACGTTCTATTGATGCAAATTCATTGACTGAATGATAAATCGGGTTTGGCAAAATGCCTTCAATCACTTGTTCAAAGAGATATTCCTTCCCCGTTGATTCATCGTGATAGATTGTATTCTTATCCTGATTAGCAGCGTCACAGAACCAGAAATAAAGATAATTAAGTCCTCCGGATATATCCGCATAAGCTTTTGGAATCGTTACTCTTTTTGCATTCTTTGAAATAGTAGAAGGCAAACATCTATGCCTGTAGTAACTATTGTCCGGAAGAGAATATTTAATATTTGAATTCTGGTGCAGTTGAGATTGATCTCCTTCCTCTACTTCTGCCTCATACTCATCTATAACCATCTGCACATGCTTCATTTCAGTATTGATATAGAAACTGTTATTCAGAATTAGTTTTGCGGTTTTTTTTCTACTATCTATAATAAAACTAGCATTAAATAAACTTTCCACTTGCTCCAGGAAGTCTTTAACTGTCCATCCCGGCAACATTTCTCCCCATTCTCTGGTTTCATTCAGGTGACAGATAAATAAATCTTTCCACACCGTCTTATCCAGATCATTCACTGTTAACGTATAGCCTATTGCAGTAAGTAATTTCTTAATAAATGTGCATAAAAAAGGCTGTGAAATATAATCATAATCACTGAAATCAGAGATGTTTCTTAAATCGTAAACGCCCGAAGTGGTATTTTTATTAAGAATCCATTCATTGATCATTGCCCCGGTTGTTCGATTGAGTATTGGAGACAAACACGCATCGATATCAGGATATAATTTTGTGATCATATCTTTATTCGGGGTAGTGCTTATTGGAGAATCAGAACATAATTTTAAAGATGATATTTTTAAATCACTCCCTATAAAGTAGTTTAACTCTGAATTACCGCTGGCAATTTGAATACTAACCGTCTCATCAGTCCATGCCGTTACTATTTCGGTACCGTTACAATATACCCTGTTATCTGCTATTAATATGGCGTTACGTTTTGTTTCTACTTCGGAAACAGAATTGAGTCGATTAAGATGTTTGTACAATTCAGCATTAATCTTATTATTAAGATTTAAAGTGATATCGTATGTATATTCTCCATTTTTTGTAAAAAAAGAGTTTTCTCGTTTCACTTCGTCGCTCATACTATCTGGAAGTATAGCTCTTATACCGTCAACATATAGTTCAGTCATAATCCTCCAAAGTTAGTGCAATGCTCAATCCGTTAAATCCCCCATATACATTATACTCCCATTCTGTGCGAATCTTAGGGCCCGTTCTTAATTCGTCACAATTAAAATATCTTTGGCCAATAATCTCTTTTATTTTTTGCATTATGGTCTGCATTTTCGCATAATGTTGCAGCTCCTGTTCTTCTGTCTGCTCTCCTGCATTTACTTTTTCCAGAAGCATCAGAAGTATTATATTGTCTTCTGAATACTTATCTGCATGTTCTCGCTGCATTTCAGCATCCGGAAAATTTGCACAAAGAATAACTCCTGGCATATCAGTTATTTTTTTTTGGAGATGGTCTTCTTTTACAGCCAGAACGCACTTATCAATCTTATCCTCAAGCTCAGCATTAGCTTGTGAGGAAATCTCTACTAATATCTCTCTGAATCTCTGAATTCCTATCATATCTCAATCAAATTATTTTGCTCCGGATCGGCCATCTTAAAACTGAAATCAACAGCCTTTAGTGCGCTCTTCCGGAAATCTCGTTCATAAGTATGTTTTGAAATTATAATTGAATACCAGGAACCATCAATTAATATCTGAACTTCCTGAGCATTCATCATGTTGTGCCATAATTTATAATCGGATGGCAAGAATATAACCCCACTATTAGCGGTATATTCATCTGTGACTTTCATGCTGAATTTTCTTTCTACACCATACATCTCAGCCGTATTGCTTTCGTTTGAACCTTTAATGCTTAAAGTTCCAACTGTTGTGAGCGTTTCGGGCATGTCATATACATTTTTATAGCGAAAGATAAACGTTTCAAGATAAGGCGTGTGATCAATAAAGCATTTCATCAGATCACTTCCTTTAATGATCTCATAACTTACTATGTCACTAGCCAATAATGTAGGAAACAAAGCAAAGATTACATCGGGAGAAACATCAAGCGTGACAATGGCCTTATCGCTTGTGTGAGTATACAGCGCATCGTGTGTCATTACTATACCATCATCGGTGCGGATGGTGATAATCGCTTTTTCTCCGTTCTGGAATACCCCACTGATATATTCTTTCCCGTTTTCCCTAACCATTTTATCCCGCACTTCACTCAGCCATCCCGGTGCTGCAGCTGTTTTTTTTGTCATTAGCCGGCTGAACATCACATAGCTTTGTGCATCCTGTACACCATTAATCAAAAATGTAAAAAGGCCCGCTGCCGGAGACTGATTGCATGTGCCAGTGTCACACCATATACCCCATAATGCCTTTGCGCAAAATTGGCCTAATTTACGCACTTCAACTTTAAAATTATAATCAGGCGTATACTCTTCCTCAAGAATAGTTTTACCTCCATATTTCACGGAAAATGTTATTGTACTATCCGTATCAATAATATAATCCTTCATTGTTGCGCAAAATTCCTGCGCATCTGGCCGCTGAATAATGTTCATAATCTGCAGAATTTATTAGCTGGATCATTATTTGGCAAAATCTGATAGGTAACCACTCCTCCATCGCGCTCCTTCTTCATCTCATCAAGCCACGTCATTGCATCGTCATTCATCCATTGAGACAGCAATTTAATATCTTCATAACTTGCAGGCTCGCTATTCATAGCACCGCTTTCGGCCACGTACGTACGTATCACTCCTGCAGGAATAACTTTAACCTGGAGCCTTCTCATCGCAAGGCTCATTGCCAATAAAGCGGTTGCCTTGCATGCAGCAAAATGTTTTTCCGTTTCAGCCTCTACTTTTTCCTGAAGCAATTCTTCCCAGTTTAGTGGCCCATAGGCTTTCTTTACATATTGTATCTGAGCCTCTTTGATGAATGGAACAAGCAACATATATGTGCGTTCACTCTTTTCAATAGGGAAATAAGAGTCAAAATCTTCTCCACTTTTAATTAACAGCAATTGAGACATCTTGTAACTACGACTATTCTTCCAGGCTTCAATAGAAGATGCATTCAGCGCACGTATAAGGATGTCTACTGCTTTGTAATAATCTTCCAGATGTTGCGCATCGTCTCTGTCTAGCTGCCATTCCCATGGTAATTTTTCATTGTCAGCTGAAATCTTAATCTTACGTCCGCTATCTTCATGGCTGACATCATTTTTCTGATACATCCTAAGCGTGCCAAGAATAGCTATTGGGCGTTGCACTTTCCTTACCAACTCTTTTTTTGCAGAATCTTCTGAATTGCTGGTGTAATAGCCCTCAATCTCACTATAAACTTCCTGACTAATTATATTCACTAGCTCATCTGTAGCAGCGGCTATTTCACCGGTTACTTTTTCGAACTTGTTATTGGCAAAATAATTCCCGGTAACTTCTCTGAGTTCTTGTGATCCGTTATTGCTCTTATTAAAAATCATAGCATCCTATTTTTTTGTGAGCATTGCATCTGCTCGTTGTTTATCGTCCAGCATTTTTAGCATCACTTTCAGTAAAAGTGTATTGTCAGTATCTTCGGCATCCCCAAATATACCTGTCTCGGCAACAGAAAAAAGAATGCTGTTAAGCCCTATGTTCTGTGATGAAGTTATAGCTTCTCCATCTTCTTTCTTCTGCCGTTCAAAAATAGGAGAAAAGCAAATTGCAGCTCCATCAATAATGAAACTTCCGGTAAGAAGATATTCGCAGAAGTTTGCAAACCATGCATAGATGCCCCACTGGATATGTTCTGGTATACATTTCACTCTTGAGGCATAAAAATTAATTCGTTCCTGAAGAAAATCTTCACGATACTTGCCATCAAAATCAGCTTTACCAATTTTCTTGCCTGGTCTTCTATACAAAATTCCAACCAAAGCCTGCAACATTTCAGGTTCATGTGTTTCATTATACACATTCATCATTGTTACTGCATTGCGAAACTCACCGAACGTCATATCACTACCATGGCTTAATGGTCCGCGTAAGTTTTTCCACTCCGGAAGAAGATTCTTAGTACTGCTATATATCACCTCCACACTTTCATCTTCTTCATTTGCTCTCCACATCCAATCCAGTGTTTGTGCTAGATCATAAATCAAAATATAATAGTCGCTCTTCCCATGAGCGCGCATACCACGATTTGAAAGCACAAAACGGCACCATTCCATCTTAATATCGGCAAGCGCTATGCCTTTCTTGCTTATTAACTTCTTCCTTAACTTCAATAGATACATCCATTCTGCAGGAAATAATTCCTCCCAACAGTCAGGAAATTCAAGTTCTTTCTTTTTCATGTAATTGTTATGCTTGGTTAGTTGCTCTTTTATCTGCTGTTACATTGTCCTCCTTATTGATTACCTTTCGGTACATTCCAAGGAATATACCCTTCTTTTTCGGGAAATTAATCCGGATTGCATCGTTAATGGCTTCAAGAGATATCTCTTCCGGAATCTGTGTATCGGCTCCATAGAATATTTTCAATGCATACAGCATTTGTGAACCAGAATCACCTTTACCATCAATGATAATATTCGATAATGCAGGGTTAAGGCCAAAGCCGCTAGTTGTAGAACTGTCTGCAATGCGTGATATCTCTGCCTGAGCTGTAATATACTTATCAATGTTCATCTCAATAGGTTCTATCTTCCATTCTTGCTTATTGCCGTCAGGGTCTATGAAATCTACGCATGTGAAGAACTTGCCGGCATTCTTCCTTCCAGCCATAACATTAGCAATAGTCTCTGTTATTTTGTCTCTCTGGATTTCCATTTCGGCTTCTATCTTTGCATCATCCCATTCCTGATGCATAGCCATTATGAGTTCACGTTTACGCACCCAATATTCATCTGGTTGATGAATAATGTAAGCAGCTGCAATCATATTCTCATTTAGGTACCGGATTATTTCCGGAAGATTATTCGCATTTTCTAACCATGGTACCGAACCATAGAATGACGATATCGCATACATGTTTCGGCCAAAACTTCTCATGCAATGATATTTTATAGCAGTCTCAGTTGAAGCTGGATTCCATTTATCAAAGACCGGATAAACCTTTAGGTTTCTAGAATAAAAAGAATCAAAATTACCATTAAGGATATTGGTAACGTCTTCTAACCTACGACTATCATTCGGTGGCCATATAAGTAAGCATTCGGCCGAATTAAGACATTCCAATTTACTTACCCATGGTTTACCTATGCGAACAAATTTACCTGAATAATACTTCGTAAAGTGGCCTTTCATGTGAGTGTATTCTACAAGTACATCACGGATATACTTTTTGTAATCCCAGGAGTCCAACCAATCCTGAATTTCATTGTCCTGAACCCATTCTTGCGTGCACTCGTTATTCTCAACTTTAATTTTATATAACATTGGGCCTTGGCCATATAAAAGCCCGGCTTTTCTTTCTAAGATGCCCGGTCCAAGGTTATTTTTTTCCAATATATTTCTGATGGCAGTAGGCATGTTATTATCACGTCCCCATGGAACAACCTTTACTCCAGCAATATTTACAGGATCACCATCCCAATTTGCCGATGAACCATTAAAGAAAGTACTCATGGGATATTCCGTACTCATATTAAGAGCGAATGTTCCAGAACCAGTCTCCACAAAACTGGTACCGCCAATCTTTTTATTAATCTTTGCCATATTTTAATTTAATAGATTTATGTTTTTAACTTAAATGCCCTCTGAATAGTGGAAGATCATAAGCTCCTCCAGTTGCTCTGTTCTCAAGAATACCCTTTAATCTAGCTATTTCCACATCAGAAAGTCCGTACATCACTCTTGATATTAGCCTGTTAAGCCCTCCGTACATATTCCTTACATACCATTGAGTATTTTTCTTCATTACATTTCTGTTCTTTTTTTGTTTCCATATCATTTTGTTGGTATCAACGGAATGACGGTTTATTTTTTTTCTGCCGGCAATTTCAAAAGCACGGCCATAACTAAAGAAGCTAACTCTTAGCCCTGGATTCTGCCCTTCTGTGAATGTTTTATAGTCTACGCTCTCAAGCAAGTTCTCCGTGCGCATAAGCCCGCGTTTTTCAATAGCTTCAGAAAGTACATCCACCAGCCATTCACCATGCTGTGAAAGCTCCTCCTGTATGAATAGTAGCTTTAATTCCTCACTTTCATTACTTACCATCTTTGTATCTATGTATTTTAAGCAAAAATACACCCAAAAAAGACCTCAAAAAAGGACACAAAAAAGCCCCGGCTAACGAATTAACCGAGGCTTTTCTATACATAAAAACTACTAAACTTCTTTGAATCCTTCTGTTTTACAGAATAATACCATGTCAACAACTCCAATTTTATGGTATTGATTAACTTCTTGGCCATAATCAACTTTAATCAGCACATCTCTTTCAAATGGAGGTAACTCTTTTTCAGAGCGTTTCATGTCCAGGTAAAAAGTTAATGCTCTCATTAATTTTATTAGTCCTTTATTTGAAAAGGTATGCCATATCAGATAATTGATAGTGATATTTGGCACATCAGTATCAACAGAAAGGAGGCCTTTTTTAGCCCATTCATCTAAGGCGAAAACCTTGTTCATAGCATTATTAAAATGCTTTTTAAATACCGCTTTATTTTGTTTCATTTATAGTTTATTTTTGCGAACCAGGGACATTATTAGGCTCAAGTGTTGTATCATTTTTTTTCATAGATTCCGCTTTCATAAATACGGCTCCAGCAATAAAGGCTTCTTTTAGCATTTGTTTTATTCCTATTCTTGAAGCGAATAAGCAGGTATCATCAGGGCCATTTTTTATTTTTGTTTCAGCATACTCTTCTGAAGTTTCTTCTAATGTTTTCATCTTTAGTTAAAAGTTAATCAATTTATTTAAACTGAAGGAGTTTAAAATCCATTCATCATCGACTCTTACAACAGCGCACCTTTCAATTGTAATAACCTCATTTGTACCTTCGCCTTTAAAGTCTTCCATCCAGTTTACAGTACCAATAGTACGAGTACCCGTTCCATATTTACGAGGAGCTATTTTCTTTCTGAACTCTTGTTCTTTTTCTTTATAATTCAATTGTTTATACCGTTCAATAATAACAGGTCTCAACTCTTTTTTTATAGCTTCAATTCTTGATTCACATTCATCCCATTCCTTTTTTAATGAGATAAGTTTTCTTAGTACTTCATTATTTTGTTCCATTATAGTTAGTTTGAATTATTTTAAAATCGTATGAATATCTGATAATATGCTTTCTAAGCTTTCAAGTTCATCAGCATATTTAGCGCGCATATTTTCTTGTTTCTCTGTAGCCTCTCCACTATCGTGTATGTCTTCATACTTATCAAACTTTATCTTTGTCTCCTTACATGCTTTTTTTAGCAATGGGAGCAACACCTTGCATTCTCCTTTAGTTATGCATACTGTTATTTCGTATGCAAAATTAGGTGACATCCTTGTATTTTCTATATAGCTCATATTTGGTTATAATTTATCTTCGACCTTAATAGACTCAATTATTTCTTGTCTATCATTTAAGTTGACTGACAACTCTTTTTTAAGTCTTACAGCAATTATCTCATTGTTGTAAACATGCTTATCATCATAGTTATACGCTACAATAATTGTTATTTTCTTTTTCTTCATTTTTAGTTAGATATCTATAAACCCTACTTGCCTTAAAACTAAATTAGCCTGGTCTCTAATTCGTAATAGAGCACTAACTTTTTCTTGTTTAGTGAGATATACTACATCGTGTAGATCAAGAATATACTCCAGTACAGATTTAGTAGCATGATTCTTCCTTTCGTCTTCTTTTCCTTCACGAAAAGCAATTTCTCCCATTTCATTGACATCTGAAAAATCGAAATTTTCGTTATTCGTTATATCTTCAAATTTCTGTACCCATTTTAATTTTTCCATATATGTTTAAATTGGAATTAGTCTGCAATTACCATTGGCTCTTTTAATAACTCCTGAAATCTTTTATCTCTTGCTGATTTTGTTTCAAACTTTTCAAGAGTTGTCCAGGACTGAAGGGTAGCACCTTTATACTTAATGCGAATGTTAGGAAAATCATCAGTCCGGATAATCATAAATCCGGCTCTAATTACTTTTTGTTGACTTGTTGAATCCATCTTGTATTGTATTTATTTACACAACAAAATAACAGAAAAATATTATTCTAAAAAAGGACTTGTAAGCACTACTCAAGAGTGCTTACAATAAGATTACGAGTTATATATTCCTCTTCAGAAATGCCTCCTTTGCTAAGTTTTTTAAAGTCAGATTTATTATACCTCACCTTTTTACCATTCTCTAGTAAGATGTCTTCCGGTTCCATGCCGGTGATACTCTCCATTTCTGAAATAACATGAAGCGTTTCTTCAAGAGACGCATTCATAATGCTGTAAGTGACCTTCTTATTTTCCATTTTTCAACTCACATTCATCGCCATCTAATGGCAAAAGATTTATAATAATATTAGGAATACTTCTTAAACCTATTACAGTACTTAATATGGCTTTTTCTGAGATTTGTTCCTTGCCTTCGTATAGTGCTAAAATAACATTAATCCCCTCTTCAATAGCATCCAGTACATCATTGTGTCCTCCATCTTGCATTTCTTTAATTGTAGCAGCTACATTTTTTGTTATTACTGCACCATCAACAACTGTATTTACCGATTTCATTTAAGGCCTCCTTTCTTGCAAGATAGTAAAGCTGTACATAGCCATACCAGACAAATGATTGTGAGAACAACAGAGAAGGAAGCTGCAATAAGCATTACACTAAATGAGAGGATTGCATTTGTTATGCGAAGTGCATTTTTAACTGATATTTCCTGTTCAAGAACAGAAGATAAGAACTGAGAGTAAACAACTAGTTTAGATTCTACTAAACTTCTCATTCCATCAAAGAATGATGGGCGCATCGGTTCGATGCTGATTGTTTGTTTTTTCATAACAATGGTACTGTTTTGCGTATAGGCAGAAAAAAAGAACGGCTGCCATTTCCCGTGTCGCAAAACAGTACCATTAATCATGCCGGAGCAAAATAATAGTTGGGAAAGACAGCCGCCATTTCTTTATAAGAAACGTCTACTTTTTTATTTCGTATATCATTTTCGTGACTTCACGAAAATGGTTTGATTTGGGCAAAAAAAAAGCCCAATCCGTGTTGAGCATTATCCGTTACTCGCGGCATCGATTACGATGATACTGTTTTGCTCTGCAAATATTGAAATAATATTTGGAACTGCAAAATAAAAAGAAGAATTTATTTTTAAAAAGAACCTCCTAATGCTCTGTAGTATTTTATAGTTCTTTGAATATAGGATATTTCCTTTTTTGTTAGAGTTCTTGTTTTTGAATATTGTTTCCCATTAAACTTTACTTTTACTTTTTTTGCTAAGGATAAAGCATTCATTAAACTCATATCAAATGAAGTTACATTATTATCAGCCCATTCCCAGATAGTACTATTGTTATCTCTCTCTATACTTTCAGGCGAATAATCAAAAACTATTCCATCAACATTGAATATATAGTTCTCAATAAATAGCCAATCATCTGCTGTGTATTGAATTACAAATCTAAAATTAGATACAGCATCCCCAGTCTTCTGAAAATAGCAAAAAACAGAATTTACATTTGTGTATCTAGGTCTATTCTTAGGCTCAACCCAGACACTTCCGGAAGAATCAAACTCATCTTTTTTAAACGTAAAATATTGCCGTAGCTCTTTCACTACTTTTTGATCAACCTTATTAACTGGTGTACTAGTCTGTTTTACCTCCTCATTTTTTAATGACTGCGATGTATCAGTAGACGTACTGGTAGAATAGCTTTCTTTCTTATCACTATCGCATGTAGCTACCATAATTACTAGCATTATAATTGTCACAGCAATAAAAATACACCCATTTCCACTTACCGTGTCTTTCTTTTTATTCGGGTTCCCTAATTTATTAGAATTTTCCATAGTTAAATGCATTTTATAATTTCCGCGCAATTTAGTAAAAAAAGCATAATTACTTAAAAAAAAGAAGAGCTTTCATTTCTGGAAGCTCTTCTTTTTATCATAAAATGGTTCAGGTATTCAATTAAAATGTTCTCATACAATTCATAATCTCATTAAATTAAATCTATTCTTCAATGGTTGCTTCAAAACTGAATTCCATCTGCCGGTTATTCATTCTCCACTCGTCGATAGTAACACGCGTTACCTGGTTCAGTTTATTTTTTGCATCAAGCATTAGCTTCTGAGCATCCTTAAACCTACGTTGGCAATCCTGATATTCTGATATTTTTTCTTCCATGAGCCTTTGTTTATCCTGAAGGAATGTTTGTGGCTCAACGAAATATTGATAAAGAGCACGGTAACATTCAGTTTGATAATTCAAAACAGCCTCTCTGGATTCCTCTTTTACGTTTGAAGCGTTGATCGTGAACAACCAACCAAAGATAAATTCGAAAGGAATGCAGAGCATTTCATATTGTTTCCCATCGGAACCAGTTGCGGTGCTGAGCACCGTAACTGAATTTAAAATAGGATGCTCTTTTATCTTTTTTCTTTGGCTATCGATATCAATTCCAATCGCTTCGCAAATCGGTTTTATAGGTACTAACTTTTTAGGATCATCCCCCGCTACGATATCTACATCATTAATTCTTGCAATAATTCTTGTTTCCATCTGTTTTTTTGTTTTGCACGTCATATTATTTTTACTAAAACATTGCAAATAAAATCATATTTATTTGATAATCAAAATATTATGTGATATTTAACATTATATTTAATACAACAAACAATAAGAGCAGACTATTTAAATACATATTTATACCACTTTAAACGCATAAAACCACGTATAGCACGCTAAACCAACTCGCTCATTAAAGAATGTTACACTTTTGCTTGTGTTAACGCGATAACACAAGAAATAATTTATTAACGATTAAAAATTAATTAAAATGAGTGTAAAATATTCAGTAGTTGCTTTAAAAAACCCGCATAGAATTAGCGAGCCGGCTAAGTTTTACGCAAAGTCTCAGGCTTATGGTAATCTTTCTTTGGAAACCATCTGTGAAAATGTAAGCCATTCCGGCTCTATTGTGCGTGGTGATGTACTTGCCGTGTCCGATGGGCTAATTTTTCAAATGATAGCCGGATTAAGGACTGGCCAGATAGTGGAACTTGGAGATTTTGGGCACTTTCAGATTCAATTAAAAAGTCTGGGATCGGAAATTGCCACAGAGTTTAATGCTTCGAATATTTCAAAAGCAAGAATTCAGTTTAGACCAGGAAAAATGTTGCAGAACATGTTAAAAACATTAGAGTTTTCACAGGTTGCTCAACTTCCTAAAAAACAGCCAATTGCTAATGTATAAGTTAATACGCAGTAATGCATTAACTACCTTGTAATAATTTAACTACTACCCCGCAGTAATATATTATTTACTGCGGGGTGTTTTTTTTACTATATTTGTAAAATCTAACAAAATACTATGAGCGCTATCTATTTCGCCGACTTAGCATTATTATACTTCCCTAACTCCACACCCCGCAGTGCCGTAACTCAACTTCAAAGGTGGATAGACCTTAACGAAGAACTTAAAAATAAATTAGAGGAACTTTATTACCGTAAAAGACAACGTGCGTTAACTCCACTACAATATCAAGCAATCATATTTTACTTAGGAGAGCCTTAATTTTTAAGGCTATATTTTTGTTGAGATCATCTCTTTTGATCTATTATTAAATAGAACAAAAAATTAAACATTAAAAAAGGAATAGAACGCGAATCTATTCCTTTTTTAGTTGCATTACAAATATACAATATCTTTTTATGCTGCTATATGGTTTTTTAAGCGGTAATAATCTAATTACCAACTATATAAACACACAATCATTCTACAAATACATTAATCGATTAACATGCTATTATCTTTGTTTTTTTAATTTGAAGTTTAAATGCAGTCGTTTTTATATAAAAACGGGGCGACATTTCAACTAAAAAACTCATTATATTTATTTAAAGCACTAATAATCAGTACTTAAACCTGTTCCGTATTGAAAAAAACCGAGATTATAACACAGTTATGCCTGACACGCGCCGCCCTCGTCGTGCGGTCGCAAGCCCTGCCGTGGGGGGAAATGTGACGAAAAAACATTACAATCCCACCATACACGCACAATTCATATAAGAATGTCATTTGGATGCTCAGCTGATGCTTAGATACGACAAAACCCCGCTATCTTCACAGACCACGGGGCTTACTAATGAGCACAGATTTATTCTTAATGTAATATAGATATTCTAATGAGGGTCCATACCAGTACCAGACGATCTACGGCCGAGCTGCCATATACGTATCCACTCCTTTCTTAGTATAAGATACTTCAGCGCATCTGTTAGGTTGGTAGACTCTTTAGGTAAACGATGTGTAGGTAGCTTATCACCGGTCTTTAGTTTCACAATCATACCACTGGTGTCTCTACCTGTTGCCACCTTAGTCTTTGTTACTTCCATTTCACTCTTTAAGTTAGAACAGTTATACTGATCAATCTCCAACTTAAATAAGTTGCGTTCAAGATTACCACTTAGTAAGTCCATGAACACACGGTACTCTAGATTACTACCAATGTTGCCCTGCCCTAATGACATGAGCTGCACTGTCCATCCAGTACGTGTACCATCAGCATAGTATTCAATGTTCTTCTTTATCTGAGTAGCCATATCGGCACCAACCTTCTTATAATTGTTCATTGACCGGTCATAATATAACTTGAGTATCTTACGGTGGTGTGGCTTGAAGTAAGCAATGAATTGATCTGCTAACTCACGTGGCCCTGATGGTGGTAGAGTGCACAGCTCTTTCAGTACTTTATACATCTTACCTTTTTGCTGTCCGAATACAATTGATAACATGTTACCTGAGTCCATACCCGCTTCTATTGGCCTAGACATATCCAGGTGTTTTAGTGAAGTACAGTCTTGCACCCATCCAAACTCATGCTTATCTATTATCTCATTAGCAAAGCCATCTGCATAGAAGTGCCTGGATGCTAAGTTACAATAGAACATCTGTCCTGCTTCGAGCTTAGGAATCATTGAAAGGATATTAACCAGAATACCTTCAAGACCTTCAGCAAATTCATCAGAGAACCAATCAAGCCCTAATATATCTGCATTCACATAAGATGAAGATATGAAGAAGAAAGATGTACGTGAGCGTGTTTTCTCCCATCGTTGCTGCCATCTCTTCATATTGCGTCCTGCAAGTTCAAGAGCACGCTGAGATTTGTCGTACTCTGTCCTGAGCGACTTATCTGTGCGATATGCAGCTTTAATCTCGTTGTATTCCTGAAGAGTTGCTACATAGGTTTTCTTCGTATCATTATAAATGAAGCCAGCCTGCAGCATCAACAATATTTTATTCTTATCGTTCTGCTTAGCCAGTTTCAATACCCAATCATATTCGCCGATATGGTTAGGGTTAGGCATATCTGTAGTAAGAGTTCGGCTGCGGTACCATACGCAGTTCCCATATTTAACGCGGAATCCACGAACGGCTTTAAGTAAGTTAGTGAACTTTTCTTCTGGGAAATACTTTACCTCATCACCAAATATTCCTACGTAGGAGCGACCGGCACCAATTGAAGGGCGGTCAAGTGAGATAAACGTAAAGTTGAATCCGGTATAGAATACCATTGTATTCTTCCAGTCTGTACATACATTGTACATCCTGTTTTTCCATTCCTGCGGTGGCTCTTGGTTAATTACATAATGTTTACCTAGTTCCCACCCCAATAATGAAAGACCATCAATAAGAGAAGGTATAACGTTTTTGTGTAAATCGGAATAAGTGTCAGCGACCCATGCGAATGGTGCTCCCGGGCAATCCTGAGCAACTTCCTGAACTCGTTCGGATAATACCTGAACAGTTTTAGCCGATGCACGTCCTGCTATCCAGTAAAGTGACCATGGCATCATTATTGCCATAAGCTGGGCCATCCAATTAGAATAGCGCTGCTCTATGTCCTCACTCGTAGTCTTTAGTTTTTGCTTCCTGGTCATCTATCATCTCTATTATATCAACATCAATCACCTGAGCATCACGTTTTAGGCGAACTCTTTCACGTTCCGGAATATCTGGTATAGCATCAATCTGAGCCGCCAGCTGCTGACGGTCAATCTTAGGAATACCAACCGCATACGTATCAAGCATATATATTTTAATGTTCTTATCTTTAATCTCTTCGCGTTTTTGTGGATCAGGTTTATCCAGCAGTTTTATTTTAAAAGCTTGAGCTGTAAGATTGCCATATACTTCCATGTCTTTGCTTGATTTCGCTGTTGAAAGAACTACCTGCGCTGCTTTGATAAGATTGTCATACATCATATTTCTATGAGCATTATTCTCTATTGTATCGTCAGCAAAAAACAGATTGATTGCTTCACTATACATCTCGCGTGCGCGTTGTCTTTTTACATTGAATGGTTCGTGCATAAGAAATGCAATTGCATTATCCTTACTATATTTACGCTGTATGCCAATCATAGCATATAGCGCATTATAGTAGTCCAGCTCATCATCGGTAAGCTCAACGCTGCATCCGGATGCGATGTAATCCTGTAGCTGATCAAAATAAGAACTTTCAAACATTATATTATATCCCCATAGAAAATGTTACTAACTGCATTTTTAAATTCAACTTCCCTACGAAGTTTGTCCAGGCGTTGAGCCTGGGTTACATTTTCACCAGTCTCGGCACTAACCGTCATCACTAACCCTTCTTTAGCTTGTTGCACTAATTGACCGCGATCATAATGATATCTTAAAGGTGAACCTATTAAGTTATAATACCAGTCGAAGTCATTGAATGGAATCTTATAATACATAGCAATTTGGCGCGGAGTATACCCGATGGCGGCTAGCTTCTCGTATTCTTCAAAATTTATTTGGTCAAACCATTCCGGTTTTTCCTTCCACTTAATGATGTTATTTGCATCTGAACTCATACACTTTTTTATTTTTTAAAAATACATATTGCTCTTCAAGTGCATTCTCTCCATAATTACCGCTACCTTCTACAATAAAATAACCTGAAGCTGTTTGCATGCCGGTTATTTTTTTGTGTGTCCACGCAAAACTTAGCTTTATAATGCCTTCATTATGTAATTGAGTTAACCGTTCAAAGATTTTTGGCATACGAAACTTTATAGTTTCCGATATATGAAGATGTATGGTGCCAATCATTCCTTTTTCTTTCCATCGAATAAGTGCGTTTATAATCCGTTCATTCGTTGAATAAGTGGCAATATACAAGTTACCAATCCTTCCTGTTTGTTTCATTACATAGACAATAAAAGTGAATGCTGTAAAGCTTTTCTGTGTTTCAATAAAGAATATTTCATCATCTTCCGGCAAACGGCCACATAACTCTTTTAAATTATTCACCTTGAAAGTAAGCATCATTTCAAACCGTTGTGAATACATCCTCGAAGCATGCATTTCTTTTCTTAACTCATCTAAGTTGAAATAATAACTCATTCAAGTAATCTTTTAACTTCCTTGAGTTCTGCTTCATAAGACAATAATCTTTCTTTTCTTTCTAACTCTAAATGAGGTTTATTCCCTTTTTTAAGTTCATTGTTAATTCTCCAGATATTATTCTCTATTTTTTGTTGTCGAAAGATCAGTTCTTTCACAGAAAGAGATAATAACTCTTTTCTGCGTGAAAACTCAATAAATATTGGATGTTTCCCTAGTAATTCTCCATGCTTCTGATAGTAATTAAGCTCATCCCATATCAGTCTGTTCTCAATATAATTATCAATAAGTTCTTTGCTGACCTTAGCACATTCTTCCAGACTGGTACAATCTCTAAGATTACGATGCTTAGTTGTATAAGTATGGTATCTACCAAACTTTCTGGAAGCTAACGCTTCTAGTTCTACCGGACAGGAATCGGAGTTTAAAAATGGAAATTCTTCGCGAAACGGTTTTATTTTTGCCTGAAAGGTTATTTCAGGGGCTTGCCAGTTTAATGTATAATTGTCTTCAATGGCATATTTATCACAAAGGAATCTAACCATCATCCTTTTATTTGCCGGAGGATTAGCATTGATAAGGCGCAAAGTCAAGGGGCGGGCACCTGCTTGTTTCATCAGGTGCGCTCCCTCTTGAGCGTTTGCGCCATTCCTTAGCCATTCGATGACTTTATCTCTCATTATTTTTCCAAGTCAGATTTATCCGGGAAGAGATCGCTTAATCTCTTAATGAGATTCTCTGAATAACCGCTTTCAGCATTATTCAAAAATTTCTTTTTTGAGATCAGTTTATTAAATACGTTGATATCCCATCCCTGGCTTACAACAGGCAATAGACACTGGTCTTCTTTCCAATCTAGAACCATTGGAATAAATGATGGGAACAAAACGTTGAAATAGATAGAAGATATCAGGTAACCTCCGGTACTTAATTCGGGGAATTTTTCAAAAAGAGTGATCAGTTTTTCTTTTTCGAATATTACAGGAGTATGAGTTTCAAAATCAGGAACTTCACCACCTCCAAGTAAATCTATTGTCCTAATCATATTATCACGATATGCTCCGCTAAATGAACTAGGAGTTAAGATACCCTTAATCTTCAGCACTTCAATATCTGCCAATAAAACAGGAGAGATGAAATAGATGTCATCGTTTGACCAGATAAACTTATCACTAACCAACTCGGAATCTATAGCAATCTTTAATTTTTCGATTGTATCAATCTGAGGATTATCAGAAACACGAGTGTGAGGTATAACAGTTACTTCATCGCTGAACCAGTCTTCACGATCTCCGATAATTACAATTTTACCAGGGAAATGTGAATTCACACAAATAGAGCGCAATGCAAATAATAGTTCCTTTCCCTGTGCCAATTCTTTAGCATAAGGAATAACGACTGTGATAGGTTTTATCTCTTCTAATACTACAGGAGCATTACTAGCACCTTCTGCAGACTCAGGATTCATATCTTGAGTTTTTTTTTCTTCTTTTTCTGCCATTTGTTTTAATTATTAATTATTTAATGATAAGCAAAAATACCCTCTAATCAGGTAATTCAAAAGGACATAAAAAAAGGTGTAAGCAATACGCCTACACCTTTTAACCTTAAAATTTATAAAACAAACAGACTAGATTCCAGTTCCTCCACTACCAGCAGCAGGTAATCCAAGAGCAGCATTTGCTTCCTCATTATCCGTTGAAGGAATAAGAGACTTAGCAATGAAGCCAAGTGTATTACCTCTTAATACTGAAGCCAAATTGATGGTAGTCTTATCAGCGTCTTTGTTGTCTTGTGAATCAGCCTTCACCATTTTTAATGGCGTGCCTGGTTCACCTGCTATTTTAGCATCAACAGACGTACCACAATCAATAACTATTGCACCAAGGTCCTCGTTAATGTTGTTATTTGAGAACTCTGTAATTTCAATTTCGGTACCAGGGTGTTCAAAATCCACTTTGTGAATAAAACCTCTGGCATCATCATCACCCTCGCTGGTATGATATGCATGAATTGTACTGCCTGTTGCATATACAGCAATAGGTTTTTTCCCTGCCTTGAAAGTAAGGGCTGTAACACGTACATTTTTCTCATCACGAGTATAAGTGGCGATATCCGGCCATCTGAATATTACTATAAACTGTTTTTTGCCTTTTGGTCGTCCGGCATTAGACTCCTTTTTAGGCACTGTTGCAAACGCATAAGTTGTCATATCTTAACCTCCTATTTAATTAGATTAAAGCCCGCCTCCGGCTGATGTTGAACCAGTAGGAGATAATTGTGTTACAAGAGCAGCAGGAATAAACGCAAAGATTGCTTCAGCAATCCAGAACCCTACGCCTTCTCTCCATTCTCCGAAAACCTTAGCAGAATAGTCTTCTGACTTCATTCGCAATTTCTGTTCCTGTGGATTACGGCTGATCAAGTGGCGGAAATTTTCTTTCGGGGTAATAAAAAATGCACCGGTTCCTCTCATTCCTTCAATTGGAGCAAAAGAAAAATTGGTGTAGTCAACTTTAATCTTCTCACCATCCTCATTCTTAGAATTAGGGTACTTATCTCTGTAAGCACGGCTATACTTCAAGACAAGATCAGGATCACAATGAATAAACATTGTTTTGTTCTTGTATACAGCCTTAACTTCATCAACTGCAGCTTCAACGTTTGTAACAAGTGTATTACCAGTACCGAGTTCTTTCCCATCAAAAATGAAGTTCACGCCTTCAGTGTTACCTCCTTTTTTGATATCGCATAATTGAGTCAAATAGCCATTACATACCTGATTAGATCCATTTGCTGAATAATTGCCATTAGCATCTGGAGTTGGTTCTTTGTGGCGCCCTATCGCAAAGGCTGTTTCACGTTCCTGATCAAGTATCGGCTTAACCAAGTTTTCAACAATATATTTGACGATTGGCATATCAGCCGGTTCTAAGCTTTCGTCATACATATAACCAAGAACCTCGTCAATGATATCAGAAGGAATCACTTCAACATTGATCTTCATTGGAAATTGTTCCAACCAGAGAGGGGTAAATGTTGTTTTTCCTTTTGGAGTCCAATGAGGAACGAATGATTGAAGAACAGAAGTAATATGAGCACTTGAAGCCTTTACCTTGAATTTGTCGGTAATAACTGTAGTCATATACTGCAATGAGTCTGTAGTTCCAAGAAGCGATCTGAAAATTTCCATCTTTTCAGATGAAACATAGCGTCCAAATTCTGTTTGTAACTCTTGAGTATCAACAGTACTATTTCCACCATATGCTGCATCAATTTTGCCTTTTAATACAGCATCGATATGCTTGTTAAATCCAAGATTCATATCTGGTTTGAATTTTGTTTTCACTCCGGACTCTCCTTCTACTTTAGTACCGGAATCAGTTACCGGTTTTTTACCTAATTTTTCAATTTGTGCCTGAAATTCTACTTTTTCAGTTTCAAGCGCTTTAATGCGTTCATTAGCAGTATTAAGTGCCGTTGCATCTTTCTCTTTTTCTGCCGCCATCTCGGCTTTCAATTCCTCGGTTACTGCATTTTCTGCAGGTTTACCATCTTTTTCATATTCTGCAAGGTCTTTTTTAAACTCTTCCAGAAATTTCTTTCCGTACTTACCTTCTAGCTTTGTTTCCTGTTCTGCACTTAGTAAAGATTTTCCATCTTTACCCTTAGCAAAAGAAGAGATGCTGAAGTAGCCAAATACAGCTGCTAATACTTTTTCAAACATAAGATCATGATTTTGAATTAATATAGTCGTTAACTAACGCATCACTGCGTATTTCTCTCACACGTTGAATAGCAAAGTCTCGATTCCCAATAGAATCGATTAAGCCATTTTTTTTGGCCTGTTCAGCATAGAACATACGCCCGGCAATGATCCCTTCAATTTTGAGGTCAAGTTTGTCACCTCTTGTACACTTAACGGCTTCTTGGAACCGTTTTGCAAGTGGATCAAGTTCTTCTGATTTAATTTGTTCATATTCTCCTTTTTTAGCTGCTTCAAAAGAAGCATTTTTATAATCAGATAAATTGCTGTAAACAGTATGCTGTTTGATTCCAGCAGCTTCATAGTATTTAGCATAATCTATGAACGACATCATTACGCCTATGCTTCCGAACTCTGAAGATATAGTATTATCTGCTATTATCTCATTACAGTGGCAAGCTACGTAGTATGCTGCCGAAGCGCATAAGTCGCAATTAGCTACAACAGGTTTACCTTTACTTTGGGAATATTTAATAGCATTAACCAGTGGAGCTATAGCGTCAACTGAACCTCCACCAGAATCAATATCTAGCAAAATACCGGATATCTTAGGTGAATTAGCGGCATCTACTATCATATCAGCAACTTCAGCGCATCCATAAGAACAATAATTTCCATATTTAAGCATCGAGCCATGAAGCTGGATAATGGCTGTGCTATCTGCTGGAGCATCTGAAAAGTTTGAACCTGATTTCATTTCTTTTCCATCTGTTGCAAAAACAGGAATAGGTTCACGATCTGATAACTTACCGTCCTCATGATCTGCATTATGTTCAATGAAGGAATTAATAAGCATCTGATTTGCGTCAATCTCAGAAGGTAGTATTAACCACTTTCCGCGCGTAATTGAAGAATATAGATGTGAAAATGCCATCGTAATTAGTATTATTGTTATGATACAAAATTACGATGGCAAGGAGTGTATTAAAAGGACTGTAATAGTTTGGATAGTTCTGGGGAAGAACGTTTACATGATAATATGATAACAGCCGGTGAGCCACTTTTTTCATATGATAAATGAATAGGAAATTTATCGGTACCAATTACTTTTTCAATATTATTGGTATAGGAAAAACGAATTAAGCCATATGATGAAACAATCTTTTTAATTTCAGATTCTTTATCTGTACTTACATCTGTTATTGTTGCTGACAGCTCTTGTTCACACATTACACCGGACTCTCCTTCTATTTCCTTAAAATCTGCCTTACTAATATTTAAGTTAATCCAATCACCGGATACTCTTATAATATTCTTACCAGGAATATTTTCAACTTCTGCATTTTCTATATTTAAAAAATGCATTGCATTAATTTGTGATATTTTATCTCCATTATTCATATCGTAAATATTTGATTTATAATATTATAATTACAATTGTAAGTAAATAATTTAAAAAATAAGCGTATTAAATTACAGTTTAATTTAAAAAAAATATTAAACTATTCAAACAGAGATAATTGAATATCTTTATGAACTTCTTTTACTATGCGTTTTCTATTTCTATAGTCAAACTTCTTCACAGCATCGTAGTTTATAGCGTTGTTTTTGATATTATACGCCATAAGGAACGCTTTTATTATCTTATCTTGCTTATATCCTTTTTCATATCCAGCAACAAAATATTCTCGTATTCTTATTCTATATGAGGCCTCGATATAATCCTGAAGCATTCTTTGTTTCCATTCCGGGATGAATATAAAGTTTTCAACTAATATGCGATGATTCCATTCATTGATTGGCAAAATTAAGCTAATCGGATTGTCTTTTAAAGGAATCTTAGGTGGACGGTCGTTAACCGTTACCATAGCCTGTACCATCTTACCAATATCATTGCTGCTGTTTATCATAACCCCACCATCTTTTCTACTATCAAATTCATGATACAAAAAATCATGAAGATGAGGAGCTAATTCAATTGTAATACTCGGTTTTGTCATATTATTATTTATTTTTTAGTTATGTACTTACAACCTACAACGACAATTTAAATATCTGTATTTCAATATATTATATTGCTTTTAGTGGTTGTATGCAGTCATTAGGTTGTAAGTGGTTGTAAGTAGGTTGTAACCACTTTTAATTTTTATACTTACAACCATTAAAAGCCTTATAATCAATACTTTAAACACTATAAAAATATAGATTGTAAGGTTGTAACCTAACTTTTTATTTATTTTTCTTTTATAAGTTTTTTATATATTAGATCATAATAATCTAATATAACATATAAACATATAATAATTTAATACAGCTGTACTACCTTATAACCATATCTGGTTCCCATCCCCGGTAGTTTCTTTCCAATTCGTTCATAACCTAATGCTCTTAGAGCTTGCCCGATTGTAATATCATCTATGCGGCTCATAGAACTTGTTATTTTGCGAGCAGCCTTCATGTCTCTAACTATATCCATTGGCATTTTAAAGATTGTCTCTTCGTCTTCTGTAGGCTTCTTATACCATTCTTTTACGAGCTTATATGCTGTCGTCTCTATTACATATCTAGAATTATATAAATTAAAATCTGAATAATCCTCTTTGTTAAATACGTAATCAAAATCTCCTTCAAAGAGTGTTACGGCTTCTGACCATAGCTGATCAACGTCAAGTATCTTTCTATAATCCTTAATTTCATCTATTTCTATTGCCGCAATCCTTCGAAGAAATCCTGAGTCCCCATTGAAGAGAAAGCCTCCCTGCTCTTGAGTTTTATTACTAGTAAATGCACAGGATGCAATACGCTGTACTTTTGTTGTGAAGCTCTCTCCTGGTAGTTTCATGTCCAGGTGTGTTCTACTCATATTATTTTTGAAAGCGTTTTCTGAGCCTTTATTTAAGCCAACAAATTCATCGAAGTTTATTATTAACTTCGTGGCAAAACAATCAGTCATTTTAAAGATGCGTTCATCCTTATCAGATATGATATAATAATCTTCCAGGCATTCAGGAATTATATTACCTATAAGGCTTGTTTTCCCTATTCCTCCTTGTGCGTTTATAAATCCTAGCGCAACATCATTTTGCCTCTTACCATATGCGCATGCCACTGTAGCAACTAGCCATTTCTTGACTATATACTTCATTCTGTTTTGATAATAGTCGTTTCCCTTATCTCTAAAGTCATGTGCAGTCATGTAAGAGCAATATAGATTAATCATGCTTTCACCTTTCCACTTTTTTTTAAGGCTATCGAAATATTCAAGAATAGGGTTATAAGGAGTCATCTGATTAGGAGATGATAGTATTGTTTTTAATAGAGATTTACTACAACTTAGCCCATCATCTATCGCATGCAAAAAAATGTCATTCTCTCGTATAGATGAATTATACTCTTTTTCTTTACTCTTTATATATGATTTTGAAGGGTCAAACACATTTAGTTTTATCTCATAATTAAGGTCCAGCCATTCCTTTACAGCATGTACCTTCCCTGAAGCCTTATTGCCTGTAGTAGTTTTTATCAGTTCTCTCTTTGCCATGTTATTTCTCCCACTTCATTCTACGGTTATCTCCTGGTAACTCTACGATATTAAACATCTCATCCATTCTCGTTCGGATAAAATTTCCATATCTGATTTCTTTAATGTTTCCATTCTGATCTCTTGATCCTTCTAAAGTATCAAGAGTAAAGTTAGATGTCGCATAAGTCCTTCCACCCCATTCATATCTAATGGAAAATAAGTCAATTACAGGCTTTACAATATTTCCGTAATCTCTCATTTCCAAATTTTCCCTTCCCATCTCATCGATGAACAAAGGTTGACTTTTTAAAGAGTCAATGCCATTCCTTGTTATGGCATCTATTAATTGTTTGGCATGTATTGTAGTTGTTATCTTATGTGTTAATGCATCCTGTAAAGCTAGATATGCATACATTAATACGCTTTTTCCACATCCAACTTTCCCCATCAAGTATATTCCTTTGTTTATATTCCATTTACAAAGAGTCTGATCACCGATAAGGTAATAATATAATTGTCTTATCACATCTTTGTTGTGCTTGTCAATATCGAATTCTCTTATAATACCTCTCTGGGCAAATATTTCTTGAACTTTTAATTTAAGAAGTTCAAAAAATGATCGGTCTGATATCTCTGGGTAATGATATGAATTAAGTTCTTTTCTTAATTCATCTTGTTTTTTAATGCTACTTTGAATAAAGCTGCTAATCAAAGTCGGAGTCATGTGTTAATTCTTTAGGAGGGTTAGTGTAACTTTTTTCACTTATCTTAAAAAATTTAGGATAGCTTCCAGCCATTGCAAAGTTCAGAAATTTAATTGCTATATCCGGCCTTCCTCCACTAAGCTCATCAAGATAGTCAAGAACCTTCTGCTCTTCTCTGCTCTTATATGTCTTACCGAATGATTCCAACCGGTATTCTTTCCAATATTTCCAGACTTTTTCAAATTCTTCCTCATCGAATGGAAGCTTTATATCAATAGGGTCAATCGGGTTTTGCATCTTATCATCTAGCGACATAGCTATTTCTTTGAGCTTATCCCATGATTTAATGAACTTGCTCAACTTTTGTTGAGCGATAGCAGGCATACCGCTATCCATAGTATTATTGAGATCATCTGTTGCTGTCTCAAGTTGTTTCCATAGATTATTCCAGATTGTTAGCATGATAGCGTTGAATTTATAATATCACACATCGTATTATTAAGCAATTCTCTATTTTCAGGTTCATAAGTTATAGCCACGTTTATGCCATCTTCAACTTTATCTCCCAACTCTATTTCAAAAGGAAGTCCTTTATCGTGTACAAGTGCTATAAGGTCGTTGGCAAATGTGTAATCTAGAGTGTATTTTTCTGTTCGTCTCATTTATGGTTATATATTAATAATCACAGTCAATACTATCAAGAATTATTGGATGCATATCATCCGCTTCAAATCCACACTGTTCAGCAACATCATCAATTTCCATTTCCCAACCATTCATGATATTATTTAATTTGTTTTTAAAATGAATAAATTGTTCTTCTGTAATATCTTCTCCTGTTTCGAAGTCAATATCTATAGTTCCTGTTATTCTGCTCATTTCTGATTAAATTTTATGGTTTATATTTCGTGCAATTATTGCACTTTTGGGTATCAATCGCAACACTTATCTTCTTCTCTTTGAGCTCTACCATACAATGCGGTTTATTCTGCACTGAATAAAAAAGGTGTTTACAAGGCATCAGGCTTTGGTTAGTTTTTAAGGTTTTGGATATATGCACCGGGTACCATACTTTAGCGTTGGTAACAGTATCAATTCCACGAAACCAAACTTTTCCATTATCTATAGTTTCGAATGAGGCTATTTTTGCTAGTTTAATATTACCTCTTGTATTTTTATAAGGTACTATATCACCTGTTTTTAATTCAATTTCTTTCATCTATAGTTAAATTTTAGTATTATCTAATGTTACTAAATCCGGTTTCAAACTTATGTTTAACTTCCTCAGCATATGCTTTATTACACTTATTTGGATTTACCATAATAATTGTTCTATGGTCTATTCTAAGAGGAACTTTATGCATGGCCTTATCTCTTCGTTTAGCTTCTTTAAGTTTTATTTCTGCTGTGGAAGAGTTTTCGAATAAGTCAGGCTTTCTTTCTTCCATTGGAGCTTTTTTTGCGATTGTCTTTATTCTCATCATAATTATTAGAATTAATTGGAAACATGTTGTACTGAATTGAATATCCTAATTTCTGCATCTCCCTTTCTCTACGATGGCTTTCCATACCTGCCTCAGGAGGTCTTATTACAGTCATTGTTATGCTGTCAATCTCATATCCTGCTTTTTGCATTCTATATTTAAGATTGGTTAGCTTTCTGTTGAGCTTTTCATCTTTCATAAATCAAGTTTCTGTTCTTTATCCCATTCCAGGAGAACATAGTCTAACAACTGGCTATTCCAATTGATATCCTTATTCTTATACATTGTCTTAATCATATTGACAAATGCTCCTGGTGGATATCCAGTATCAAGATAACTTATGAACTCATTTACTTTATTGATTGGAAATCTTCTAATCCCTTTGCAGGTTGCAAAACCAAGTATCTCACCTTTTAGCTTAATTTTGTATTTTCTTCCAAGTACATATTTATTAGGATTAGCCAGCCGGCATGTGGTAAAAGCTTTATTTTTTAGCTTATTATTCCAATTTTGGTTAAAACTGATTTCCAATATCATGACTTTTGTCCTTTAAAAATGATATTACTAGGTTTCTGACATTCAACGAAATCAAATAAATCATCAGGTAATTCTTCAACTAATAGACTCAAAGAATTATCCTTGATGAGTTCTATTGCAATTCCACTTGTATCTCCATAGTCATGTACAGATAATACGTTAACATACTCATGTGAATTAATATGATCCACAAATTTAAGATACCGGACAGCATTAAAATTAAATATGATATTCACCCGATGATTAATAGGTTTACCTATTTTAATTTCATACTTCCCATCTTTGCTTTTAATAGCAGCAAAAACATTTTTTCTTTCCATAATATATTAGTTTTACACGTCTTTATCTTAGGTTATGTTCATAGCAATATGCTACAAGTTGAGATATGGTTTTGCAACCGGTCTTTTCAAGAATAGTTTTCCTTCTGTTATTGATCGTATTTATTGATCGGTCTAGATTTAATGCTATTTGATCTGCAGTCATTTGTTTATATACAATCATTTTTAGAATAGACTTATCATTCTCTGTCAAACTATTGCTAAATTCAGGAGAACATATCACACCTTCATATTTACATTCTCCTCTTAATGGACAGTCTGTAAATTCAAAGTGAAGGGTGCCATTTTCATCTATATCTAGCCTTCCGTCATACTTTTGAAAATTGCATTTGCAAAATCGTCTAACATTAAGAAAATCAAATTTTATAGCATTAGGCTTTGACTTATGATTCCATTCACAACAGCCTTGCCATGCTTTCTGATAATCATTTTTTATTAAAGATTTCATAGGAACAATGAATTCTCTTTTTCTTTCATCAAGTAAGAATAACTTTCCATTAGAAGGTTTTACCAGCATATCACCACCTGGATCCTGATACAGTTCTATACTTATTAAATCAAGTTCACTGTTCATTCTCTTTTAAATTGAAAAGTTCTTCTACTGTTTTACCTGTAAGTGAGGCGATTTTTTCTCGTTTCAGCTTATCAGGTACTGATTGACCGTTAATCCATTTATATACGGTTGAAAGGTTTACTCCGCACTCTTCTGCTATTTTAGTTAGCATCATAGTTCTTTCTGTTGTTCTCTTGTCGCTTATCGACAAAATGTAGTCTTTAAAAGCCATCTTTTGTTATTTTTTAATGTAATATTTGATGTTAAATTCTTTATTACTAAATTTGCACAACGAGAAAGAACTTTATTAATCTAGTGCGTATTATAAATTATTACGCACATTTTCTAACTATATAATTACGTGAGTAATTGATAATTGAACGAATTACTACTTAATTATTAGTTTTCTTTTGTTTTATTAAAAATATAAAGTTCTTTATCACATTGCAAATATAGAAGTTTATTCAATATGTAACAAAAAAATATAGAAGTTTTTTCAATAATTTTTATAAAAAATGGAAAGAATTATAGATAGGTTTGATAAATACATGAAATACAGAGGGTTGAATGACAATCAGGTTACTGTTCAACTTAATGCTTCAGTTGGATGCTTAGGAAAATCTCGTGGAGAAAAAAGAGAATTAAGCAGAAGAATGGTTAAACTTATACTAAACTTCTATGTTGATATTGAAGAATTGTGGTTATTGACTGGCCAGGGAGAGATGTTGAAGGAAGAATTTAAAGGAAAAAACATTGAATTTTCAGATAATGGTATTGAACTTTCAAAAAAAAGCATTGAAGAAAGCGGAAATAATATTGAAAAACAAGATGATTCTTGGTATAAAGATTTAATAAAAAGCCAGCAGGATGTGATTGCAAGTCAACAAAAAGCGATATCAGACCTAACTTCTATGATATCTTCTCAAAAAACGGAAAATCATGTCCATCCGGACACAAATGCAGAATGTGTTGCTGCCGTTGGGTAATCGGTAATAATTTAATTTATAAAGAAAGAAAATAAAAGATATACAATGATATACATTTATGTACATATACACGAATATACAATTAACAATGAGTTGAAAATCAATGCATTACAAGCTAATCGGATTTCTTCTCACCCCGACTGAGTAAAAAGGCTAATAATCATAAAGATTATAAGCCTTTTTTATTTGAAAAAAATCTTTTGTAACCTTATTGTACCCTGACTAGCATAATTTGAGCCTATATAATTTCTAGGCGCAACAATTCTGTAATTTAGGAGAAATTTGAATGAAAAAAGAAAAGCTGTTAAACAGGTGTATCGTTTTTGTAATAGGGCTATTTATAATGGCTATAGGGGTTGCTTTATCTATTAAAGCCAATTTAGGAACATCGCCTGTTTCTTGTGTGCCATACGTATATAGTTTAGGATTTCCACTCACAGTAGGATTATTATCAATCATTGTCAATGTGCTGATAATCCTATTACAAATTGTGTTACTAAGAAAAGATTATCAACTTATACAGCTCATACAATTACCGGTAGCTCTGATCTTTGGATTCTTCATCGACTTCGCTATGTTCCTTACATCAGGAGTTCAGACATCCAATTACATACTTCAATGGGTCCTCTGCTTACTAAGTTGCGCAATAATTGCATTTGGTGTATTTCTGGAGGTTAAGGCCAATGTTACATACCTTGCCGGAGAAGGATTATCGCTTGCTATCTCCAAGGCCTTTCATAAAGAATTTGGTAAGGCTAAGGTCGGCGTTGATGCTTCACTGGTTATCATTGGAGTAGTTAGTTCCTTTGTCCTGCTTCACAGACTGGAAGGTATACGGGAAGGAACCATTGCAGCTGCTTTGTTAGTAGGTACCATTGCACGTTTCTACAGCAGAAAGATGAAATTCGTTGATGCACTATTGGGAGTAAAAGAGGAAAAAGAAACCGAGATACAAGTTAGTACCACCGGCGAAGAACAGAAAATCATCATTACCATCGCACGTGAATTTGGTAGTGGTGGTCACGAGATTGGAGAAAGAATTGCCAAAGAGTTAGGTATTTCTTTCTATGACACAAAGCTAATCGACCTATCAGCAGCAGCAGGAGGTCTAACTCCTGAATATGTAAAAGAGCACGAACAGAAATTAGCCAATAGTCTGCTATTCGATCTTTACGAACAGAACTATGCCTATGTAAATGAAGAAATGCCACCACTTGATACATTGTTTATGGTACAAAGTAAGGTTATAAGGGATATATGCGAAAAAGAATCATGCGTTATTGTGGGGCGTTGTGCCGATTACGTTTTAAAGAGTAATCCTAACTGCTTCAACACCTTTATTCATGCTGATAAGAAATACCGAATTGAACGTATCATCAAAGAGTATGGTATTGCCCCTGATATGGCAGAGAAAGAACTGGAAAGAAAAGACAGGGACAGAACAAATTACTGCAAGCACTATACTCATAGAGCCTGGGGAATGGCAAACAACTACAATTTAGCAGTTGCCAGTTCTTTGTTTGGTCCAGAGAAATCTGCAATGCTGATTATTGAGGCTTTAAACAAGTACCAGGAAAAAGAATAGAGTGTTAGCGCACAACTTGTGTGGTAATCTTATCAAAACAAGGGTTACCAACTTTAAATACTAAAAAATTAATCTTTTTAATCTCTTTCTTAAAGGAAGTATTTTTATTAAGTTTGCATTCGCTCCAAAGATAAAAGAGTATAATAGGAAGAACATTTTATTGGTTTATTCTATTAATATAGTAGATTTTAATTGATTTACAGGTGTTTACTATGTGAATAGTAAAACTAAATTAAGTTATATGAAAACAAACGTTGTAGCTGGTAATTTGAATGCTCTGCTTGAGACTCAAAATAATATAAATACGGTTCTGATTCTCACGGGAGAAATTAATGGGAATGATATTGACACTATCCGCAAAGTAGTTAATTTGACAGTACTCAACCTTGCCGATGTAAAAATTATAGAAGAAGGTTACTTTTATAATGAAGACAATGAATACATTTCGATAAAGGAAAATGAAATACCAGAATATATGCTTTCCGGGCTGGATACTCTTAAATCTGTTACCATCCCTAATACTGCAATTGCCATTGGTAAGAAAGCATTTTCGGGTTGTATAGAGCTATCATCCGTTACCTTATCTGACAGTCTTGAATCTATTGGAGTCTATGCTTTTGACGGTTGTGCTGGACTAACATCTCTCACAATCCCGAATGGTATTATTGGGAAGAATGCATTCTCTAACTGTAGCGGACTTCGTTCATTAAAGATTGGTGAAGGTGTAACTGTTATTGGTGAAGCTGCTTTCTTTGGTTGTACAGAACTAACTTCCATTACAATTCCTAAAGGTGTAATTTCTATCGGAGCTGATGCTTTTAAGAACTGCAGTAAACTGGCTACCTTAACTATTTATAATGGGGTAATTTCCATTGGCGATCAAGCCTTTAGAAATTGTACTGACCTGGCTTTGATCTCACTTCCTAACAGTTTAATCTCTATTGGCGAGAATGCATTCCGTGATTGTGCCAGACTCTCGGCTATCAAGGTTCCTGATAATGTAAAATCTATCGGTGACTGGGCTTTCTTTGACTGTTCCGGACTTAAAACCATTAATATTCCTGCGAGTGTAACTTCCATTGGTGAGGCTGCTTTCTTTGGTTGCTCTGGATTGATATCTATTACAATCCCCGAGAGTATTACTCTCATTAAAGAAAATACATTTAATGATTGCAAAGGGCTGACTTCAGTCACCATTTCAGGTAGTGTAGCTTCTATTGGCGATTGGGCTTTCTGGGGTTGCTCGGGGCTGACAGAAATACATAGCAATGCACTAACACCACCTGAAACTTCCGATTCTTTTGGTGGAATGGATAAAGAAATCTGTAAGTTATATGTTCCTAAGGGTGCTTCTGTTGCCTATAAGAATGCTATAGGCTGGAACGAATTTATAAACGTCATTGAAGAATAGAAAACCGTTCCAGCTCACTGTCTCTTTACCATTATTCTAAATTCAGAGTGTATTTAATTTTCTACCCTCACTCCCTCACTTTTGCAAGCAAGATCCTAATTATAAGATAATTAACCCGTGATGGATGAATTTTATCCATCACTTTGCCCTCACTTTTCAGGCCCATCCCTCACTCTTTTGTAAGATTCGGACACAAAAACATAGTCTTTTACTGCTGAAATCGTTATCTTTGTAACATCATTGAGACTATTTTTAAACCAACAGATTGCTTTTTAACTGACTCACCATGCAAATTAAAGTTTCAGCCCCAGCCAGCATCCATGCAGAGATTCAATTGCCGGCTTCCAAAAGTATTAGTAACCGTGCGTTGATAATTAACGCTTTGGCCAAAGGTACTTATACGCCCGATAATCTTTCTGATTGTGACGACACAATGGTAATGATCAAAGCGCTGACTTCTCAGGATGAAACAATTGATATTATGGCTGCGGGAACGGCAATGCGCTTTCTTACCGCTTTCCTTTCGGTAACGAAAGGCACAAGGGTGATTACCGGTTCGCAACGGATGCAACAACGTCCTATTGAAGTACTGGTCAACGCACTGAAGATGCTTGGAGCAGAAATTGAATATGCAGGTAACGAAGGATTTCCTCCGTTGCGCATCAGTGGAAATCCGCTGGAAGGCGGTGCTATTTCTCTGAAAGGAAATATCAGTTCACAATATATCTCCGCTCTTTTGATGATTGCTCCTGTTCTTAAGAATGGCCTAAAGCTGACTCTTACCGGAGATATTATCTCCAAACCATATATCAATCTTACCCTGCAGCTGATGAAGGATTTTGGTGCAAAGGCAGAATGGACTGCCAATGATTGTATTGAGGTTCTTCCCAAGCCCTATATGTCTGTACCTTTTAAGGTAGAATCGGACTGGTCGGCTGCTTCATACTGGTATCAAATGGCGGCTCTTGCTCCGGAAGCTAAGATTGAGTTACTGGGGGTATTCCCGGATAGCTACCAGGGAGACAGTAAGGTTGCCGAACTGTTTGTTGATTTAGGTGTTGAAACTATCTTCACTTCCCGCGGAGCTTTGCTGATGAAAACAAGCCGCAACTGCGAAAGAATGGATTACAACTTTATCAATGAGCCCGATCTTGCACAGACATTTGTTGTAACTTGCGCTGTTCTGGGCATTCCTTTCCGCTTCTCGGGCTTGCAGAGCCTGAAGATAAAAGAGACCGACCGTATGGCTGCATTGATTGCCGAACTCGGAAAATTGGGTTATGTACTTAAAGAAGAAGAAAACTCTGTGCTCTCATGGGATGGTGAACACCAGCATATTTCAGAGAATCCCGCTATTATGACATACGAAGATCACCGGATGGCTCTGGCTTTTGCGCCTGCCTGCCTGCGAGTTCCTGCCTTTACTATCTGTGAACCTCTGGTTGTTTCTAAATCCTACCCTCATTATTGGGAAGATTTATCAAAAGCCGGATTCTCCATTCAGGCGGTAGATTAAAAATGCACTACAAAGTTTTATCTCCATCATAACAGGAAGATCTTTTATTGCTTTTGGCTTTAACTGCATTTAATGGAACTACGTTAACAAACAAACGGTTATACTTTATCTGTTCTTTCCTTTGAGTTAAAGGAAAACAAAAGGGGACATTTTAAAGAGCACCTACACTAAAGCTAAATAAGCAGTAGACTAAAAATGGAAAAAGAGTACGCTAAATTTTATTTTAGTATACTCTTTTTTATAATTTCATTTACGCTATTCCAAAAAGTCCTCAGGGGAAATGACCTTAACTCCGGTTAATTATGGACTAAGGTTCCTATTTCTTCTCCCTCAATAACCTTTTTCAGATTGCCAACAGTGTCCATGTCAAAAACAACAATCGGCAAGTTATTTTCCTTACACATAGTTGTAGCGGTAAGGTCCATTACTTTAAGTCCGCGAGTATAGATTTCATCATAAGTAATCTCCTTGAATTTTGTTGCAGTCTTGTCCTTTTCAGGGTCGGCAGTATAGATGCCATCCACACGTGTTCCTTTCAGCATTACATCTGCCTCAATTTCAATTCCACGCAAAGACGATCCGGTATCTGTAGTAAAGAAAGGATTTCCTGTTCCGGCAGAGAAGATTGCTACCTCTCCTGCTTCAAGTGTTTCAATTGCCTTCCATTTATTGTAGAATTCTCCAATAGGTTCCATTCTTACAGCCGTAAGCACTCTGCTTTTTACCTGAACAGAGCCGAGGGCAGAACTCAAAGCCAGACTGTTAATAACCGTGGCAAGCATACCCATCTGGTCACCTTTCACACGGTCGAAGCCTTTTGATGCCCCGCTAAGTCCACGGAATATATTTCCACCGCCAATAACGATTCCAATCTGAACGCCCAGTTCGTGAATTTCCTTTATCTGCTGAGCATATTCGCCTAAGCGTACCTCATCAATTCCATATTGTTTTTCTCCCATCAGGCTCTCACCGCTCAACTTCAGAAGAATCCTTTTATATTTAATCATATTTTTAAATGTTTAATTTCGGCAAACTTACATAAAATTCTCCATTTACCGGACACTTGTCATCGAATAATTTATATCTTTGTAAGGAACACAATGACTAAGTGAGATGAGAATAAACTTTACTGTTTTAATTTTTTCCTTTATGTTGCTCTCTATGTCTCTAAAAGCTCAGACAGCAGAGCAGATTATACCCAATATATCAAATGCGTTGGCCCAACAGCATTGGGAGGAAGCAAGCAATTTGTTTAGATTGGCTGTTGATAAAGATTTGTTCAAAGCCGAAAAATTTTTCCAGGAAGAGATTAGTCCCGACTGTCCTGCACGCACCGAAATGATTCATCAATTAGGATTTTATTGCAAAGGTAGCCGGAACTATGAAAAGGCATACGATTATTACAAAGAGCTTGTAGAATTAAGACCTCGCGAAGTAATTTATCTGATATCTCTGGCTGATCTGGAAGTTATTCTGGGGAAAGAAAACGATGCATTGAAAACTTACGATAAAATTCTTTCTATAGACAGCAATAATCTTGCAGCAAATATATTTATAGGCAATTACTATTTCTTTATTGCGGATAAAGAAAAACGGACGTTGGACAGTGAATTTAAGAAAATGCAGTCTCCAACACGCATGCAATACGCAAATTACCGAAATGAACTAGCTCGGCTGGTAACTACCGAATTTGAGAAAGCAAAGACTTTCCTGGAAAAGGTGGTGCGTCAGTTCCCTTCTGTTGAGGCAAAAAATACGCTGGATAAAATTCATGCTGTAGAGTTAGAGTCTAAAAAATAAAAACGTAGCCTCACCTTTGCTACATTATAATATTAACCGTGGTTCCTTGATTCATAGTAATCAAAGGAGTTACGGTTTTTAATTCTCCCGACATTAAACAGGCTATTGTCTTTGAAAAGTATCTGAATGCTTATCTCTATTCAGGCAACATTATAAAACACAGTGCACTTCTTTAAAAAGATATCCCCGCTCCTCACCGGTTTCAGTACATAGAATCAGTTTACCATCCGCTTCAATCCGGACAATTTTGGCAGAGAACTCGCCATTATTGTCAGCATAAAGATGAAAGCCTCTCTTACGAAACAGGGAATCGTGGTATCTGCTGTTAATAACTTCTACATCTCCTCTCCTCAACAAATCATAATAAACGGATAAACGATGAAGAATTTCAGCAAGAATTTCTTCGCAATCCTGACTCTCTCCGGTGATCGCTTTGAGTGAAACAGGATTAGGTGCGTTACTGATAAACTTATCCTGGTTGATGTTTACACCAATCCCGGGAATACTTTGAAAAAGCATCATTCCTCCAAGATCATTCTCTATCAGCATGCCGCAAATCTTTTGTTCGTTCCAGTAAATGTCATTGGGCCATTTAATACTGAATCCGGGAGCAAAACGGTCGAGTCCTTCCTTTACAGCAAGGCTGGTTATCTGAGAAATAACGAACTGTGATCTGGCTGATACAAAATCCGGCTTCAACAAAACGCTGAAAAGCAGATTCTTTCCGCGGTCACTCTCCCAGGAGTTTCCTCTTTGTCCTCTACCCGACGATTGAAAACCAGTCATTACAACAGTAAACTCAGGTAGTTTTTCACGTGAAAGTAGTTCACGGAGGTAGTTATTTGTGGAATCTGTTTCCTCCAGTCTTAGAATATTATATTTCATGCTATCAAGGTAGCGCATCATACTCCGCACGGAGCTTGCGTGTAAATTTCTTAATCACTTCTTCGTATGAATGATCTATCAGTTGTTTAATAAGGGAATCGTCCACACTTCCATCGAAAGAAACCTGATTCCAGTACTTCTTATTAAAGTGGTAAGCCCCCTCAATACCGGAATATCTTTCCCGAAGCTCAATGGCATATTCAGGATCGCATTTCATTGAGATTTGATCCGGCTTGTCCAGACTTAGCAAAACAAACATCTTGTTCATTACACGAATAACCAATGTTAACTCATCAAAGGGAAAATCTTCGGTCACCCCTTTTTTCTGCAAGCAGTATTCTCTGGCTGATTCTACATCCATAGCGTGATATGTTAGATTAAAACCTACAATACAATTACCAAACGGGAGGATAAAAAGCCTCTTTAATATGTTCAATAGAGAAACTGTTTACTTCTCCCACAACCGTTATAATATCAAAACGTACAGGCAGGTCTATCTGGAAAAATTTCAGATAAGCATCGGCAGCCAACACCGTTCTTCTTATCTTCAAAGGGGTAACAGCATCCTGAGGTTCAGCAAAAAGCCTGTTTCTCCTCGTCTTTACCTCCACTATTATTAGCTCGTTTTCCTTCTCGGCCACAATATCAAGTTCCTTACGTCCCCGCCTCCAGTTACGATGACGAATAGTATAATTATGAGAGATAAGATGCTTTACAGCCTCTTCCTCACCATCTTTTCCAAGAATATTGTGCTCTGCCATAGATTGTTTTTGCAAATTTACTGAATTTATTCTTTGAATTTACAGAAGTAAAAGTAATTTTGCAGAGATTATGGGAACAAACGACAGAAAGAGAATAAAAATACCGGCCAACTTGCCAAAACGTCAGCAACACATTGCCTGTACTTTAAGTGACGAGGAAATGCAGATTGTGGAACGCTATCTTAATAAATACAAGATAGAAAACAAGTCGCGCTGGTTCCGTGAGACTATTCTTCAGTTTGTATACAAGAATATGCAGGAAGATTACCCCACTCTCTTCGGCGAACACGATATGAGACGCTAATATGCTGGACGATACTTATTTCATGAAACAGGCTTTGGTTGAAGCCCGGAAAGCATTCGACAGGGGAGAAATTCCTGTGGGAGTTGTTGTGGTAAGCAAAGAACGCATCATAGCCCGCGGTCACAATCTGACCGAGACTCTGAACGATGTAACCGCACACGCTGAGATGCAGGCCATTACTGCAGCCGCCAATATCCTTGGAGGAAAATACCTGAATGAATGTACCATCTATGTAACTGTGGAACCGTGTGTGATGTGTGCCGGAGCAATTGCATGGGCACAGACAGGGAAATTAGTTTTCGGTGCTGAAGACGAGAAAAGAGGTTATCAGAGATATGCACCTGAAGCTCTTCATCCTAAAACGGTTGTTGTTAAGGGAATATTAAAAGAAGAATGCGCCGTTCTTATGAAGTCTTTCTTCCAGAACAAGCGCAAGTAACTTTCTTAAAAATGAACTCTCTTTTATAAAAAAGAGTTATTTATCTTCCTTTATCTCCTCATAGTCAACATATTCCCCATCGTCTTTATCAAAAATCTTTTTATGTTTAGGTTCGGGTTCTGCTTTTTGGGCAGGCTCTTCTCCTCCAAAAGAACTACTGTGGAAACCTGCTTTACGACCAATCCCAAAGATAAAGCGCAGAATTCCGCTGACAATTGATAGACCTATGACTAGAACTAAGATGATTATAAAAAAGAATAAGCCAAATATAGCACCCATGAGCAATAAGTTTATTTATAATATAGAATGGCAATACAACAAACGTGCCAGAGTTGTTGTTTAATCCTTTTTTCTTGTAATAACAGAAAGAAGAATATACCAAACGATGATTGCAGCAAACCCGGTTACCTTTAAGAAGGCTAGCAGCGGAATGCAAACCAAGAGAAAAATAAAACTCACTTTGTTATCTTTCCATGAAAGATTCTTGAATTTTAAAGAGAACATAGGTATTTCAGAAACCAAAAGGTAAGAGAAGATAGCCACAAGGATAAAGAGATATATAGCATTAAAACTATCTGAAATCAAAAAAGAATGTGCTCCAACCACCAAAGATCCCCAGAACAAGGCGTTAGCTGGAACCGGAAGTCCGATAAAAGAGGTGGTCTGACGTTCATCTACATTAAACTTTGCCAATCTCAAAGCCGAGAAAACAGAGATTGCGAATGCAAGGAAAGGGATATAAGCCTCAACACTTTGCAGGAACAAAGGATACTGTACCTCTTTGAATAAGGAAAAAACTAAAACCGAAGGAGCTACTCCAAAGCTTACATCATCAGCAAGTGAATCTAATTCTTTACCTATTTTAGAATAGGCATGAAGAGTGCGTGCCAGCATCCCGTCAAAGAAATCAAAAACCGCACTTAGAACAATAAAAAGCATCGCCAGTTCATACTCTGATTCAAATGCCATCACAGTAGCGATGCAACCTGAAAAGAGATTCAAACAAGTAACAGAGTTTGGAATATGTCGGGTTATAGAATTTGCCATTACAATAAATTATTTCAGTTTTGCCAGCACTGTCTGGTTTCCAGTAGTCAACTGCCCCATCTTGACTAAAATTTCAGTTCCCAAAGGAAGATAAACATCTACTCGTGAACCGAATTTAATAAATCCCATATGTTCATCAATGTAGCATTCTTCACCTACCTCAGCATATGTAACAATACGTCTTGCCATTGCACCGGCAATTTGTCTCACCAGCACCTCTACTCCTTCCGGAGTTTCAATAACAACCAAAGAACGTTCATTATCAGTACTTGCCTTGGGCAACCAGGCTTTCATAAACTTTCCATTCTGATGTCCCACCTTCTTAACAGTACCATCAACCGGATACCAGTTGGCATGAACATTAACTACACTCATGAAGATAGAAACCATGATTCGTCTGTCATGAAAGTATTCATTCTCATCAACTTCCTCAACAACAACAATCTTTCCATCAGCCGGGGCTACTACAATATTATCTGTATCCTCACCAAATAAGCGGATAGGGCAACGAAAAAAGTTCACCATCAATCCATAGATAAAAGCACTTACTAATGCTAAAAGATAAAACGGTAACTTACAATCAACATAATAATATACAAGGCTGTTGATAACCAGAAAAAAAAGCAGTCCTGCTACCAGGATATGAGTTCCCTCTCTATGTATTCTTATTTTTTTTAATTTTTTTAATCGGCCCATGAGTCCTTTTTAATGATTTTATTTCGCAAAATTAATCTTATTTTGAGAACACACCAAGTAATTCATCATAGAAATGATTAAATTTACTTCATTTCTTTAAAAAATCACTTATGTTCATAACTTTTAGCTATTTCATTTTTTTGAGAATAGAAAGCGGAGTATCTTTGAAAACCAATTTCAGATGAGATTCGTTATTAAAAAAACTATTAGTTATTATGCAAGATTTTGTTCATTTACATGTTCACTCACAATACTCAATCCTCGACGGACAAGCTGCTGTACAAGCTTTAGTAGATAAGGCAATAGCCGATGGAATGAAGGGAATTGCTTTAACCGACCACGGAAACATGTTCGGGGTAAAAGAATTCTTCAACTATGTAAAGAAGAAAAATGGAGGAGCTAACGGTGAGATAAAAGACCTGAAGAAAAAGATCTCTAAGATTGAAGCCGGAGAATTGGAATGTGAAGATAAGGAAGTTGAAATAAAAAGCTGCAAAGAACAAATTGAAGCAGCCAAAAAGAAATTATTCAAACCGATAATAGGCTGCGAAATGTACGTGGCCAAACGAGCTCTTGAGCTGAAGGAAGGTAAACCCGACCAGGGAGGATACCACTTAATTGTGCTTGCCAAGAACGAAAAAGGATATCACAATCTGATAAAGTTGGTATCTAAAGCCTGGACAGACGGGTTTTATTCCCGTCCGCGTACCGACAGAAAGGAACTGGAAAAGTATCACGAAGGACTTATTATATCTTCTGCTTGTTTAGGAGGTGAGATTCCACGAAGAATCAGAGAAGAGAAAATAGAAGAAGCCGAAGAGGCTATCCGTTGGTACAAGGGTGTTTTTGGAGACGACTTTTATCTGGAATTACAAAGACACAAGGCAACTGTGCCAAGGGCTAACTATGAAGCGTATGAAATACAGAAAGTAGTCAACAAAGAGATTATCCAACTTGCCCAAAAGTACAATACTAAAATGATATGTACTAATGATGTGCACTTTGTGGATGAGGAAAACGCAGAAGCTCATGACCGTTTGATCTGCCTTAGCACGGGAAGGGACCTGGATGATCCTAACCGTATGCTCTATTCCAAGCAGGAATGGATGAAGACTCGTGAGGAAATGAATGCTGTTTTTGCTGATGTACCAGAGGCTCTTTCAACAACGGTGGAAATATGTGACCAGGTAGAATTTTATACTATCGACCATGATCCTATTCTTCCAAACTTCCCAAAGCCACCGGGCTTTGATAATGATGACGACTACCTTCGTTACCTCACTTATGAGGGGGCAAAGAAACGTTGGGGAGAGATGAATGATGAACAGAAAGAGCGGGTTGATTTTGAACTTTCCACTGTTAAGCACATGGGATTCCCCGGATATTTCCTTATTGTACAGGACTTTATTGCTGCTGCAAGAGAAATGGGTGTATCTGTAGGGCCGGGACGTGGTTCGGCTGCGGGATCTGCCGTGGCTTACTGCCTTGGGATTACTCAGATTGACCCTATTGAATATGATTTGCTTTTCGAACGTTTCCTAAACCCTGACCGTATCTCACTGCCGGATATCGATATTGACTTCGATGATGACGGTAGAGGTGAAGTGCTTCGTTGGGTAACAGAGAAATATGGCAAAGAGAAAGTGGCACATATTATTACTTATGGAACAATGGCTACTAAGCTAGCCATCAAGGATGTGGCACGTGTACAGAAGTTACCGTTATCTGAATCGGACAGATTAACCAAATATATTCCCGACCGTTTACCGGAAGTCAATGGAAAGTCGCCAAAGATTAACCTGAAGAATTGCATCGCGGCAATACCTGAATTGCAGGAAGCATGTAACTCTTACGATCCTTTGATACGCGATACGATGAAGTATGCCCAGATGCTGGAAGGAAATGTCCGCGGCACGGGAGTACATGCCTGCGGAACCATTATTTGCCGTGACGATATTACGGACTGGGTGCCGGTTAGTACGGCTGATGATAAAGAAACTGGAGAGAAAATGCTTGTTACCCAGTATGAAGGTTCGGTTATTGAAGACACAGGGCTGATCAAAATGGACTTCCTGGGACTCAAAACGTTATCAATCATCAAGGAAGCAATAGCAAATATAAAATTGCACCAGGGAATAGATCTGGATATTGACACTATTTCCACAAAAGACGAGGCTACCTATAAATTATATAGTGAAGGAAGAACCGTTGGAACCTTCCAGTTTGAGTCGGCCGGTATGCAGAAATATTTAAGAGAGCTGCAACCTTCCACTTTCGAAGACCTTATCGCGATGAATGCCCTTTACCGTCCGGGACCAATGGATTATATCCCTCAGTTCATTGACCGTAAGCATGGCCGCGAACCTATTGTATACGATATTCCTATCATGGAGAAGTATCTTAAAGATACATATGGTATTACGGTATATCAGGAACAGGTGATGCTTCTGTCCCGACTTCTTGCAAATTTCACCCGTGGACAATCGGATGGATTACGTAAGGCAATGGGTAAAAAGCTGAAAGATAAACTGGATCACCTGAAACCTCTGTTCATTGAAGGTGGAAAGAGTAATGGTCATGACCCTAAGGTTCTGGAAAAAATTTGGGCCGACTGGGAAAAATTCGCTTCCTATGCCTTCAACAAATCTCACGCTACTTGCTATTCATGGGTGGCTTATCAAACTGCATACCTGAAGGCTAATTACCCATCTGAATATATGGCTGCAGTGTTGAGCCGCAATATCTCAAACATAGTAGATATCACCCGGTTTATGGATGAATGTAAAGCTATGGGTATTTTGGTTTTGGGCCCGGATGTAAATGAAAGTAACCTGAAGTTCACGGTTAATAAGGAAGGAAACATCCGATTTGGACTGGGAGCAATCAAGGGAGTGGGAGAAAGTGCCGTAGCAACAATCATAGAGGACAGAAAAAAGAATGGTCCATTTACGGGTATTTTTGATTTCATTCAGCGGGTGAACTTAAATGCCTGCAATAAAAAGAACATTGAGAACCTGGCTCTTGCCGGAGGATTCGACAACTTCCCGGAACTTAAGCGGGAACAATACTTCGCGCCAAACACTAAGGGGGAAACATTCCTTGAAGTATTGGTTCGTTATGGGAATAAATATCAGCTAGATAAATCGGCAGCAGTAAACTCTCTTTTCGGTGGAGACAATGTGATTGATATTGCCACTCCCGAAATTATGCCGGCAGAAAGGTGGAACGACCTGGAACGTCTGAATAAAGAAAAGGAGCTGGTAGGGATTTACCTTTCAGCCCACCCACTGGATGAATATTCCATAATATTAAAAGATGTATGTAATACACACATGACCGATTTCTCAGACAGAACCTCTCTTATCAACAGGGAATTAACCTTCGGGGGAATAGTAACAAACGTACGCGAAGGGATGGGTAAAACAGGAAAACCGTTTGCAATAGTCAAGATTGAGGACTTTTCGGGCTCCAATGAGTTGCCTTTCTTTGGGAACGATTATATAGAATGGCGAAACTTTCTTTCGGTTGGAATGTTCTTATACATTAAAGGAAGATGTCAACCCCGACAATGGAAACCGGATGAGCTGGATATTAAGATTACATCCATGGAATTATTGCAGGACGTGAAGGATTCCTTGATTGAAAAGATGACCATTCATATACCATTGGCAGCTTTGAATCAACAGGTTGTGACAGAGCTTTCTATTTTAAGCAATGAAAGTCCGGGAAAGACCGAGCTTTACTTTAAAATTATTGATGAAGAGTCTAATTCTTCCGTTGATTTTATGGCGCGTTCAACTAAATTATCCGTTGGAAAAAAAATAGTCAATTATATAAATGAACATCCTGAACTTGAATATCATATTAATTAATACTATATTTGCATCAACATATATATAAATATAAAAAAGAATATAAGTTATGGCACTAGCAATTACAGACAATAATTTTGAAGAATTACTTCAAAGCGAGAAACCATTAGTAATAGATTTCTGGGCAACATGGTGTGGTCCTTGCAAACAAATAGGTCCATCAATAGAAGAATTGGCAACTGAATATGCAGACAAAGTAACAGTCGGAAAATGCGATATCGAAGAAAACGATGATCTTGTATCAAAATTCGGAATCCGCAATGTTCCTACTGTGTTGTTTATTAAGAACGGAGAAGTTGTTGATAAACAAGTTGGAGCAGCTGCAAAGTCTGTTTTTCAGGCAAAAATAGACTCTTTGCTATAAATTAAAAACAATTTTATAAAGACTCTCAAAACAAAATTCAGATTATGGGCTTAGAAGATGATTTCTTATTGGAAGATGAAGACGACGAAAAGACCGTTGAATTCATTAAAAACTTTTTGCCACTGGACTTGAAAGAAAAGTTCACTGACGATGAGCTCTATTATTTCCTCGACGTGATGGTGGATTATTATTCCACAAGCGGATGTTTAGATGCACAACCCGATGCTGACGGATTTGTGAATATTGATCAGGATGAAATTGTGGAATACATTGTAAAAGAAGCAAAAGCAGATGGTATGGGAGAGTTTAATCCCGAAGATGTTCTCTTTGTTGTTCAGGGAGAAATGGAATATGGAAATTCATTAGGTCAGGTTGATTAATCTCACTTAATAACTACTAGTCCTGAATCCAGATTAGCAGGATAAAATACATTTCAGTCCGTTGCAAGGATAAGCTTGCAACGGACTGTTTTTTATATTGGAAATAGTATTAGTCCCCCCACTAGAAGTATTACTTTGACCTCCTTATTTCTGTTGATTAACTTCACTTGCAGCTTTAATCCGGGCATCTCTATGGGCAGCATCTTTACCTATTTGATAAGAAAAATTTTTATCAGATCTCATATTAATGCTATATTTTTTGAATTAATTATTCATTTAACTGTAAGGTTGCCGGAGTTGATCCATGAGTGATTATCCAGACCTACACATACCAAACACGAATAATGCTTTGGAAGCCTTGAACTCAGATTTGAAAGCAAAACTTAATCTCCATAAAGATATTTCTAAAGAAACAAATTCTATTTGCGAAAATACTCTATTAATTCCTGTTATTCATACATTTTTTTGTGAGCCCCAAGCTATTAGGCTTAGGGCTCTTGAATTTATTAAGAGAGTTATTTTTTATAATCGAAATCGTAATGCCAACTATTTCTAAATACTTCTGACTCAGGAGCTCGTTCCTGACCTTGAGGTATTATACATGAAACACTTAAATATAGAGGTACCGTATCAACTTCTGCCTGTAAAGTCTTTCCCTTTAATTTAACGACTACATCCTTAGGAACTCCACGATTGTATTTTAATCTATATAACAGCCCAACATAATATGAGCTATCTCTTTTGTTATAATAATTATAACACAACTCTTCTTTTAAATGATTCATATAATTACCTAAGCTATCTAGATCTCTAACAGAGCGAACAGTGGAAGTAACATTTTCAACGCACAAAAAACCCAACGGAACGTTTTTATACCTATCAACACCCTGGAATACTGAGGATATATTCTTATTCTCAAAATCTATAACCTCGATAGATTCGACTTTTTCTGCAATGCCATGTGCAAAAGGTGGAATTCTACCCATCCACCTTCGTTCTGGATTGCATTCCTTACATTTAAGGGTTAAAAGATAGGTCTTGCCGCCACAAGCAGAATCATCAAGCACTACTTCTCGCATATCTACACTTTCTATCCTAAAATTGTGATAGTATGTCCAAAAATGGCTATGATACCAGAATCCTATGATTCCACCAATCACAACAATTATAATAAGAACTTTTATAATTGACGATATTATTTTTTTCTTATTCATATATTATTTTTGGTTCATCCGACAAATGCGTAGTTCTTCTCATGCATTGCCAAAATTTTAAGTTCAAAGAATCTTTGATCTCTATATCCATATGCTTGTCTTTTCATTGTTTTGATTTTGTTATTAATACCTTCCAATTTTCCTGTTGATATATGATAATCATACCATGCTAAGACTCCCCACTTATGAGCTTTTAGTGTATTTGCAAATGTTGTAAGTTTGGGGATTTTGGATTGATATGCCTGTTCTATCCAAGCGTCCAATTCTTTGATAGCCTGCTCTTTATTTACTTGTGCCCATATTTCTTTCAAACTTTCTTTCAGATAGTATGCTTTCATCAAGGGCTCATTCAGCTTCAAGGCATTGTCAAGTCTGGACTTGAATTGGTTATCAAAGATATCTTTGCCATTGCATAGTAATAGCCATCTAGTTCCTTTAAACACTTTTCGTTTATTCAGATCCTTTTCCTCTCTGTAAACACTTCTACGTATTTCATCCAAAGCATCATTCATGAGTTTGACTACATGAAAGTGATCAAATACCAGAGTTGCTTCAGGTATATTCGTCATGACAGCTGAAACAAAAGCTGGAGATAGATCTGTAGCAACGGCCTTGATGACAGCATCGGATTTCTTTAGTTTCTTCCAAAAAACATCCAGAGAATCAGCACCTTTTCCATCGCCTATATATATGACTTGTCCTGTAAGAAGGTTTACTACGATTGTTTTGTAGACATGACCTTTTGCAACTGCGAACTCATCAATGCCAATATATTCAAGTTCGCTCAGGTCAGGGCATCCATAATGTCGCTGTAGATAACGTTTCTGGATATCCTTTACCGTATCCCAGGAAAGATGAAGGAAATGAGCAACATCCTTTATAGTACCTAAACGGGAGAGTTCAACTACAAGGCGAGCCAGGCGATTCGTATAAGAACGCTTGCCTGTAATAAAATGAATATTCTCCTGACGAATGCAATGACAATCTTTGCATTCTAAACGCTGAACTTTCATTTCTAAAAATACAGGTTTGTGTCCTATGGGTACTCCGCGAAAACGACGAATAGTACTACCAGAGCGAATAAAGTGCCGACTCTTACAACAAGGACAACGAAGTTTTTCGGAACGGGTTTGGACTTCAAAGATAATACTCTTATCTTCGTAGCGTACGCGGGAGCATTCTTGCTCACAAACGCCAAAGGCGTGGTACAGAAAGCTGGTATTCATAATATTTTGGATTGGACTCTACAATATAATGATTTACCAGCTTATTTTTATATAGCAACTACGCATTTGTCGGATGAACCTTATTTTTTTCTTTTCACTATATAAAGAGTACAAATATTTGAATTCTCAGAAATAAGTATTCCACCATTAAAATAATATTCTACATTACTACTACCAGTTGCGTTTGTAATTTAAACATAATGTGCAAATGTACAAAATAAAGAAATATAATACATATATCTAGTAAAGATTATTATTATTTGATATTATTGGGACATATTAGTATAAAAGAACTTTGTTGATCAACAAAGTCCAAACATAAAGGTGTCAGAGGTGTCAGTAAAAAAGCCCTTTTTATCATGCAAGAAATAAACTTTTGAAAAATCCGCAAATTGCGGAATTATCAGAATCCTGTTTTCAGAATTGAAAAAAGTATTATTTTACTGACACCTCTGACACCCAAAAAGCAAAACGCACTTAATAATCAACATACTACAAAATACACAACTGCAAAAGTGGTGGAGATGGTATACATAAAAAGAGTTTTTTAGGCTCTCAGAAAATTAATTTTGATAATTCCGCAAAATGCAGAATTTTTAAAAGTCAATTTATCAGAACGGAAAAAGAACAATTTATCTACACCATGTACCCCACGCAACTTTACATTTCATTGATAATCAGACAATATCGAAAGGTAAAAATACTATCGAGAAGATAAAATGGAAAACTATCACCTATTAGAATAATACATTAAAGGTTATAACTGAACTCCGCAGACAAATTATTGCAGCTTAAAGGAGTAATTAGTACTGGGTTGTACAAGCCAATATTCTAGCTTGTACAACTCAGCGCCTTAGGGTCACGACCTTAAGCTACTGGCTTGTACAAGCCAGCATTAATATCCGGTTAATAAACAGGTAAAGTATAAACGGACCTTTGCTAAGTAGCCGACTGAAAAGTAGTAAAGTTCATAAATATGGTATAAGAAAGTATACTTCCTTGGATATTCTCCCTGTTGTTCAGGAAGAAATGGAATCTGGAGATTCATTCAGTCAGATTAAAGATCCCCCACTTAATCAAATAAATGCTAAGATCCTTGGCGGAAGATTGCCTAGATTCTCTTTTTAAGTTTTAGGATGCTTAAGAAATGGCTTGTCTCTTTGTACAAAAATATAAAAACAGAAGTCCTACATTACAACTTACGCAGAGATCTGAAATGAGCAAATAATGCTCGAAAAAGTGAGGGATGGCCCTTTTTGTGAGGGAAAAGTAATGGATAAAAGCTCTACCATCACTAATTAGTTCTTTCATCTTCTGCATATTACAGCAAAATGTGAGGGAGTGAGGGTAGCTTTCTACTTTTCCTTTATAGTTTGCAAAACACAAAGAAAAAACAGAAAATCAGATTCCCTGAAAAACCATTCACCAATCTTCCCGGATTATTCTCCAATAAAATTCAGCCATTCACCAATGGATTTTATTTATTGGTGAATGGAATAACTAAGTTATCAGCAGTAGAATATTAATCACCTAGATAAGATGTCGGGATTTAATCTCTAAATACTTATTTATCACGTCGACCGACAACTTATCTGGTGTGGTGAGTAGCGAGTAAACGGCATGTTGTTTCAAGGTAGAAACTACTAACCGTTTCTCCAAAGCAAACTTCTCGGCAATAGTCTGCTGATAGTAATCCTCAGTGGTGCGGGGGTTCTTCTCAACAAAGGTCTTCAATTCGGCATTCTCAAAGAAAACAACCAGCACCAGATGCTGACGCGCCAGCTGACGAAGGTAACTCAACTGCCTTTCCATGCCCACAATACTATCAAAGTTGGTATAGATAATCAGGAAACTCCGTTTGCTGATATGCTTATTCAGGTGAATGTAGAGCGAAGAATAATCACTCTCACCAAAAGTAGTGGTTTGTTTATAGAGATTCTCAAGAAGTTGCTGCATCTGTCCTTCCTTTTTCGAAGCAGGAACAAAAGATCCAAACTGCTCCTCAAAGGTTATGAGTCCGGCGTTATCGTCTTTATGAATGGCAATATACGAGAGAACCAGCGAAGCATTAATGGCATAATCGAGCAAAGTCATGCCCTGAAAAGCCGATTGCATCACCCTCCCCTTGTCAATTACATTATAGATGTGCTGTGACCGTTCGTTCTGAAAGGTATTTACCATTAGTTGATGCCGGCGGGCAGTGGCCTTCCAGTTGATAGTGCGGTAATCATCTCCTTTCACATACTCTTTTATCTGTTCAAATTCCGCGTGATGCCCTATCTGCCGCACCTTCTTTATCCCCATTTCTGTAAGTTTGTTCGACATGGCCATCAGCTCATACTCGTGAAGCATGAGGTAAGATGGGTAAACCTTCACAGAAACAGGAGTACCGCAACTATATCGGCGGGCAACCAGACCAAGGGAAGTGCTGGCAAAAATGCGGATCATCCCAAAATCATACTCCCCTCTTTTCACCGGACAAAGGTTATACTCTATGGTTTTACGCTCATCTGCATCCAGTCTGAGATGAAAGGCAATGTCACGACGCTGAAAAACAGGCGGAATCTCATCAATCACTTCCATGCTGACAGTAAACGGATAGTGGTTTTCAACATAGATCTTCACCGGATTATCATCACCGTTGGAGAAACGTTCGGCACAGGAACGAAAGCCTTTTACTGAACTTCTCCAGTAAAGCCGCCATATATCAAAAGCCACAGCCAGCAGGAGGGCAAGCAGAGCCATCTGGGCCACAAGAAATAAACTTGTAACCATATAGCCCATTCCCAATAACAGAATGAGGACAATGCAAATCAGATAAAACTTCTTAGTAAGAAACATACGCTTTTATTTCGGAACTTCCACTTTATCAATCAATCTACGGGTAACCTTTGCAGAAGAGTAACCTTCCATCTCGGCCTCAGCGGTAAGCAAAAGACGATGATGCAAAACCGGAATAGCCACAAACTTGATATCCTCTGGCGTTACAAAATCACGTCCTTGCAATATAGCAAAAGCTTTTGCAGCCTGAAGCAGAGCAACAGAAGCACGTGGGGAAGCTCCCAGATAAACCGATTTGCTGGTTCTTGTTTGCTGAATAATCAATGCTATATAGCGAAGAAGTGTGGCATCCACATATACTTGTCTCACCAAAGCCTTTAATGACAGCAATTCTTCTTTCTTCAGTACAGGCTTCACGCTACGCAATTTCACAAAGTCGGCTTGCTGATGATGCCTTTCAAGTATGGCCACTTCATCTTCCAAAGAGGGATAATCGAGCGTTACCTTCATCAAAAATCTATCTATCTGTGCTTCGGGAAGTTTATATGTTCCTTCCTGCTCAACAGGATTCTGAGTAGCAAGAATGGTATAAAGATCGCCCATCTGGAAAGTCCTTCCATCAATGGTAATCTGGCGTTCTTCCATCACCTCAAAGAGTGCCGACTGAGTCTTTGCCGGAGAACGGTTTATCTCATCCACAAGAATCACATCGCCAAAAAGCGGTCCACGGTGAAAGTCGAAGGTGTTTGTCTGCATATTAAAGACAGTTGTTCCCAACACATCGGAAGGCATTAAATCCGGAGTAAACTGAATGCGTGAGAAGTCGGCATCAATTAACTTTGCAATTAGTTTAGCCAGTAATGTCTTCGCAACTCCCGGCACCCCTTCAATGAGAACATGTCCGTTTGCAAGTATGGTGGTAAGAATTAAATCCACGGCTTTATCTTGTCCCACAATAACTTCCGCAATGCAGCTTTTAAGTTCGCGGATCTTTTCCGAGAACTCAGTTAAGTCTATCCTGCTCGTTGTTTCTTCCATAATCTATTATTTATAGGAATTAGTTATAATTTCATTCATTCGGTCAATATAATCTTTCAAAGTCTTTTCATCAATCGGCATATCATAATCCAGAAGCTCAAGATCTCTCAAGGTTCTGTAAATCTTTTCCGCCTCTATTCCTGTTTTGTTGGAGAGTCTCTGACAAAGTTCCATGGTCAGCGCCTCTTCATCAATATCAATACTAGTCTCTCTTTTCAGTATCTGAGCAAAATAGATTCGTTTTTTACGCAATAGCCCAAGGTGATCTTTCTTCTGATAAAACAAGGTACCTATCAGTTTCACGAAATCCAAAGTGGTATTCACCGGAGGGTTTATCACAGGTATAATGCGCTGTCGTCTTTTCGCAGTGAAACACATAAAAAAAACCAGTGTAAACAAAGCGAAGTGAATGCTCCATCTCAAAGGAGGCTGACTAAGGAAATAGCGAAGCGGCGATTCTTTTTCTCCATTATTGGTAACATTGCTCTCGTAGCGCACTAAAGGCAATCCTTTCATTGGAGAGAGCAGACTAAAAATATAACCGGCATTCTTCTTATTAAGCATTCCGTAATTAGTAAATATCAAGGGAGTAGAGACCATAAAAAGTTCTCCCTTCCCAACCTTCTTGCTGAATGCAACAGGAAATTTTTCCTTGTTTCGGGCAAGTACTGTAGAAGGTAACTTAGAAATCCAGGTTGGTTTTCTTTTGTCTTCCGACTTTTTTTCCAACTTTGGTTCATAAGAATCAACTCCCGAGAAATAATCTTCACATAGTTGGGCATTGAACTTATAAATTTTGTGGGATAATGTAGAATCACAAAGCAGCAAAGACTTTAGTTGCGGTTTCTGATGTATCATTAACTTCATATCGGCATCACTTATAAAGCTGTTGTGAGCAACTATTCGCAGAGTATCAACCAAAAGAGGTGAAAAAGTTGAAGAGACAAACATTATCTTATTTCCCTTTCTCAAAAGACTGATTACCGATTTTAATTGTACAGAATCCATAAAAGCATAATCGGATACAACTAAAATAGACCTCGGCCTACTCAACAAATCATTGTCCATCTGATAGAACGTTTTATCCGAAACCGAATAGTTCCCTTTCCAGGAAGAAGATAACACATCATCAAAAACAAAGCATCCAAAAGGTTGTTTGTCGCTTTTGCTGAAAGTTGCATTCCATGTAAATTCTTTGGTAAAACTCTGTTCTACAAGAAACATTCCAATGATCAGGAGAAGAATAAAAGCAATAAATTTAATATTACCTTTCACCGTTCCCTCCTTTCCATATTACCTGCTGCAAACTCTTAGCCGATTGGTAAATAGCTTCGGTTGCCTCAAAGTTTCCATACCGCACCATCAGAAAGCGATTAGTCAGGTGACGAAATTCCTCCATCACCTCTTTGCGTTTCATCTCATACAAATATTCCGTAGGTGTTTTATATGTTTGCCAGTCTATATATTCTTTATCGGAGAGATACTTTAATGTCTGCAGATAAATAAGGCGCACGGCCAGTTGGTAATCACTACTGCTCACTGCATTAGCAATCTCGCTACCGAAATCAACTCCATAAATGGTTTCTTCTTCGACATTGTATTTCCAGTTTCTCTTTCCTTTATAAAAAAGCTCGGGCCTTTTCTTATAGATAAAGAAGATTAACAGCAAAATAATAATGAGGAATATAATAGTCAATATCGTTCCTGCGTATCTCTCAGCAAACTCATTACCCAAAAGACTTTGAACCAACTCACGGAACCAGTTTCTGAGTATATCAAATATATTAATATTCCGATGAACCAGTTGTGAGTTGTAATCAAAATGACTATTTGCCTGATAGCGCGCTATCTTGGCGGTATCATAGTATAAAGAATCTGTAGCGTGCATCAAATATTATAATTGTTCAAAATTATCAATATCATCGTTTACAGATACAGAATCTTTGGCTTCCAATGCGCTGAAATAATGAAAGGCTGCACCGGTAAATATAAAAATGCCAGCAAGATAGGTTCCAAAAACTTCAATAGTTGCCAGAATATACATACCAAAATCCATTAGGACTGAGTTAGAAACCGCTACGTGAGTATTTAATGAACCCAAAACACTTTTGGTGACAAGGACAATAGACCATGGCAAGGAAGTAACTGTCCGGATTATACCACTAATGATACCTAGAACAATTATCAACAGAAAGAGAGAACCCCAGGTAGAAACGCCCAACCGGAAAGCTTGCTTCAAGGCTTTATTGGCACCTATTCCTTCTCCGAATATGTAAGCCGGGAAGATAAGAGTTAAAGGAATAATCAAAAAGATGGTTCCCGGAATAATTGCAATTAGTAAAAGAGGGAATAAATATGCTAAAGAACCCACAACAAAGAAATATCCTGCTGATATTATCATGATATAAAACATCAGAATAAAACACTGCTTGATGAATGATATAAAATCATCTTTGATATCTGATAAAGGATATTTTTCTAATTTCTCACTATTATGATACTTTTGCATCACTGTGTAAACAATGGCAGTAAGAACGCTCTGACCTACCATATAAAATATAGCCATCAAGATATAATTTATAAGAACTGATGGGCTTATACCCTCTAAAGAAGTAAAGGTAAGGGGAGGATGAACAGCAGCATCTACCGCAGCAGAAGTCACATTATTCATAACCACACCCTGGATTATAGAAAATGGCAACAATATGTATAAGCACAATCTCAGAATTGGTCTCCAATTCCCTTTCAGGAAATCGAATGTAGCTGAAATATTTTCCCCGGAAGTTCTTTTCTGATAGAAATTAATTTTTTGATTCTGATAGTTCATAGCGTAATGTGTTTGGTAAATAGAGATAATAAAAGAGCACAAATATTAGTGAAACAAGGATAATACCTAATCTTAACATGTCGGGAAGATGGGTGTGGCGTGTGATAAACGATTCAAGGAAACCCGCCACAACAAATAGGGGTAACGTTCCTATCACAACTTTAAGTCCTCGTTTTGCACCATTCATAAACGCCACCTTGCGGGAATAAGTACCAGGAAACAACCAGCCATTTCCAAGAGTGAGCCCAGCAGCGCCGGCCACAATAATGGCAGATATTTCTAATGTTCCGTGTATCCAGATTGCCAGCATGGATTCTCCCAACAAACCTTGCTGAAAGAAAAATGCCTGAAATGCTCCAAGCATAACGCCATTCTGGAATAACAGACATCCAGAACCAAATCCGGTTAATAATCCCATTGCAAATATATACAGTGAGACACCTATATTGTTTAATGTGATTCCAAGGAACATAGGAACTTCGGGCGATCCGTTGTAAACAGCCATGGGATAGCCGTTTTTTATATTATTTAAAGTCATATCCACATAACCGTCTCCCAGAATCAATCTCACAAAAGTGTCATCATTCATTGTAGAAATAATTCCAACAAATACGCTTACTGCAAAAATAAGGAATGAGTAAAACAACTCCTTTCGCGAATTAAGCATGACAAGTGGAATCTCTTTTGTCCAGAATGTTATAATCCGGGATCTTTTTTCTTTCTTGTTTTTGTAAATAGAATTGTGAAGGGCGGAAGCCAGGTTATTAAGATAGATGGTTATCCGTGAAGTAGGATAATGACTTTGAGAGAATGATAAATCAGATGCCAGATCAGTATAAACAGTTGCAAGATAATCAGGTTCAAGGCTTTCCGCCTGTTCTACAACCTTTTCAACTTCCTTCCACTTTTCTATATTTTGTCGTATAAAAGAGACTTCTCTCATTCTGTTTTAATTGTCTTTTTAAATTATTAGATCTGTATGACAACAAAAGTAATTATAAATTATATATTTGCAACTTAATTATCAAACTTTTTCAAACAGCATGGCAAATACAACAATTATTACAGGGCAATACGTTCGGATAAACCAGACTCCTGCAAGTGTAGGCGAAAGAATTCTTGCCCGACTCATAGATATGGTAATCATTATCCTTTATGTTCTTGCCACAATTGCATTCTTTGATAAGACCCCTTTATTACGTATAATGCACGGATCGTTTCAAGTATGCTTTCTACTTTTTGTTTATCTACCGGCATTCTGCTACTCTTTGCTGTTCGAAGTATTTAACCATGGCCAGTCAATAGGGAAACATATTATGAACATTAGGGTTGTTATGGCAGATGGCTCCAACCCTACCTTTGGGGCTTATTTGTTGCGATGGCTGCTCTACCTGATAGACTTCACAATTACCGGAGGACTAGGCGTTATCTTTATTTTGCTGACCAAAAACAATCAGCGAATTGGAGATCTGGCTGCAGGAACAATGGTGATAAAGCAGAATGATTACCGCAAAATTCAGGTAAGTTTAGATGAATATGCACATCTGGAAGCCAATTACCATCCGGTATTTCCGCAGGCAGGCGACTTGTCACTGGAACAAATCAATGTAATTGAAAAGGCACTTAGCGTTAACGGAATAGAAAGAGATAATTATATCAGCCAGTTAAGTGAAAAGATCAAGGGATTATTAACTATTAATCCGCAAATGAATGATGAGAAATTTCTGGAAACACTGATCAAAGATTACCAGTATTACGCATACGTAGATATCTAAAATGAGCAGATTATGCTTAAAAAAGTGAGGGATGAACCTTTTAGTGAGGGAAAAGTGAGGGAGTGATGGTAGCTTTTTGTTTTCTCTTTATAGTTTGCAAAACACAAAGGAAGAACAGAAAGTTAGGTTCTCTGAAAACTATTCACCAATTTTCCCGGATTTATTCTCCAATAAAATTCAGCCATTCACCAATGGATTTTATTTATTGGTGAATGGTTAATGGAAATGCCGCTAATGGATTTATATGAATAAGCAACATTAATAGGGTAAAAAAGGCTGAACAGACTTTTGTTGATTAGAAAGATACTAAACGACTGCCGTCCTCCTGTTCTTCAATATTCACTTTCACACAATCAAATGGTAAAAGATCATTTACTAATTCAGGCCATTCTATGAAGCATAATGCGCCGCAGTAGAAATAATCCTCATATCCAAAGTCAAAAGCCTCTTCAACCTTGTTGATGCGATAGAAATCAAAGTGGTAGATAAGCTCACCACTTGCCGAGCGATACTCATTGATGATAGAGAATGACGGAGAGTTTATCACGTCAGTCACACCCAGACATTCACAAATTGCTTTGATAAAAGTTGTTTTCCCTGCTCCCATTTTTCCATAGAAAGCATAAACCGTGCGGTCGCCCATGGCTGCTATAAATTCACGGGCAGCGTCATGGATATTGTCTAAAGAATTAATTTTAATTTCCATATATATAAAGTTCTATTATCGTTTTTTACTCCGCATGCCAATTAACGGGATAATCATCTCTTCCATTGAGATACCCCCATGTTGAAAGGTATTTGTATAATAGGATGCATAGTGATTATAATTATTTGGATATGCAAAAAAGTCTCTTCCGCCTGCAAAGATATAAGAAGTACTTACATTTGGACTAGGAAGTTGTGCCTTTTTGGGATCTTTTATCTCAAAAACCTGCTTCGGATTATATGTAAGATTCTTGCCTAACTTGTAACGCAGGTTGGTATTGGTGTTTCTGTCGCCAACCACTTTAATAGGATTATCCACCCGAATGGTTCCGTGATCAGTGGTGATTATGATCTTATAATCGCTCTCCGCCAAGGCTTTAAAAAGGTCTTTCACAGAAGAGTGTCTGAACCACGAGAGGGTAATAGAACGGTAAGCAGCTTCCGTGGAAGCAAGCTCACGTACCATCTTTGATTCCGTTCTGGCATGAGAAAGCATATCGATAAAGTTGAGGACCACCACATTGAGATCATTACTTTTCAACCTATCCAGATTGCTCAGCAGCCGTTCGCCAGCTGCCGAATCATTGATCTTATGATAAGAAAAAGTATGTTTGCGACGATAACGCTCTATATGCGTTTGAATCAGAGGCGCTTCATTCAGATTTTTACCTTCCTCTTCGTCCTCGTCCACCCACAGTTCGGGAAACATCTCGGCAATCTTGTTCGGCATCAATCCGGAGAAGATGGCATTCCGTGCATACTGTGTGGCAGTGGGAAGAATACTAAAATAGAGCTCTTCATCAAAGGTGAACGAATCGGCCAGTTCATTACTCAGCACCCTCCACTGATCATATCGGAAGTTATCTAGCACAATGAAGAAAACCTTCTCACCGGCATCGAGCAGAGGGAATATCTTTTTCTTAAATATATCGGGACTCATCACCGGTCTGCTCTCCGGACTGGCAATCCAGTCAAGATAATTCTTCCTGATAAACTTTACAAAAGCAGAGTTTGCCTCAGTCTTCTGCATGGCAAGCATATCTGTCATGTTGCTTTCCGAGCCTTCCAGTTCAAGTTCCCAGAACACAAGTCGCTTATACACCTCCATCCAGTCCTTATAAGTAAAGGAATCATTGATCTGCATTCCAATTTTCCCAAAGTTCTGTTGGTATCCCGTGTTGGCCACTTCAGTAACAATCTCTTTCTTGTGCAGGTTCTTCTTAATACTCAGCAATATCTGATTAGGATTGACCGGTTTTATAAGATAATCGGCAATCTTTGAGCCTATCGCCATATCCATTATATTCTCTTCCTCACTCTTGGTAATCATCACAACCGGAACGGTGGGACAGATTTCCTTAATTAAAGAAAGAGTCTGCAACCCGCTGAGTCCGGGCATATTCTCATCCAGAAAAATCAGATCATACTTTGTCTCCCTGCAAAGGTCGAGCGCATCCTGCCCGTTGGTAACCGTGCTCACTTCGTATCCTTTACTTTGCAGGAATAGTACGTGCGGTCTCAACAGGTCTATTTCATCGTCCACCCAGAGTAATTGATCTTTCTTCATCTTTGTTTCCTTTGCTTATTTCTTATTCTTCATTCTTTTCCTGCACATTCTCTTCTTCAAAAACCGGTTCATCCAATGTATAACCTTTGATCTGCAGTTCCGGAATCTCAGAGAAATGCTTTTTATAGAATGATAGATAATCGTCAAAGCTATAATATTTTGAGAGCAATTCATAATTTTGCCGCGAAATAATGATTGCCCGCATTCCGCTTAACCTCTTTGCCATCTCCTTATCCTTGTAAAGCAGATGAGTATATTGATAAGCCTCATCAAAGTTTATGAATTCCTTTACCTGAAGCATTCCAATCCCATTATTTTTCACAAAGGACAAGTCGAAGTTCCTCACTATAAAGTTAGAGAAGTTATAACGAGCCACTTCATATAACAACAAATTTTCGTTGACCTTACCCTCTTCATACGCCAGAATAAACAGATAAGAAGTATTCCTTTCCGGGCTAAACTTAGGCATTACCGTATCTGTTCCTGCAACACCCTCGCCCTGTTCTGTCTTTCTACGATTCCATATAGAGCCAAATGAGGTAGTTCCTTTTGCCAGAATCCTGCCATCCTGAAGTCCTTTAATGATGTTGGCAGCCAGTTCAGTTATTTCATTCTTCGGATACTTATCCACAATTTCTTTCAATGCGGTCATAAACTTCTTCTGCTCTCCGGTTTGCAGTAAACCAATTGCATTGAGAAACATAAACTTAGGAATGTGCTGCCCCATGGCATACTTTTTCTGAGCATATTCATAGTTCCTCATCACCTTTGCATATTCACCTTTCTGAAAAGCAGCATAAGTATCCACATACAAAGAGTCTTCCAGATGCTTTCCATGAGTAGCGTTGTATGCATAATCAGGATCACCTATTGTGACAGCGTACTTACTTTTGGGAAACTCCGTTATTAGTTTTCCTTTATAAAAGGCAGCGTCAGCCAGTTTCTTCCATCTGGAACTCATCAGATAAAGGTTATAATATACCTCGTCTAACTGTCCGAAGTGTGGAAATTGAGTATAAAGACGCGTAAAAGTCTTTTGTGCAAGCGAAAAGTCCTCCAGCTTATCTTTGTATATTAACCCCATGTTAAACAATCCATCAGATAAAATATCGTTGGATTCCTTCATTGCCGGTTCGGTGAGTGGTATCTGTTGCAAATAGAATTCCGGATTCTTGTTGTCTGTAATCACCGAGTCCGGTTTAAGAGAACCGGACTCTTTTCCTTTCACCTTTGAGGAATCTCTCTTCCCAACAGCTTCCTCACTATAATTGGTTTCCGCAAATTCATTATTAGAAATCACTGTTTTATTCCTTCTTCGCCAGTTATCTTCCAATTTTCGTCGTCCCCACTTACGTTGGAAGTCATTTTTTCCTTGTTCAACAAGTTGGGTATTATAGAAGTACCAGGATTTATCACCGGAATTCACAGGTTTCGGAGTAGTTTGTTTTATTGTACGGTTCACCATCTGGTTACCCATATTCTCTTCCTGCTTTTGCATCAGTTCCTGGCGTTCAGCTTCTTTCCGTTCATTCACTTCCCTTCGCCTGACCTCCTTAATGATCTTATCAACCGCCAACCGTCTTTCACCTTCACTTAAAGAAGCCAGATGCTGCAAGCTATCTTGTAACTGCACATTCACCACATGTTTCACCAGTTCATCGAGCACTTCAGAGCGCTTGTTTAACTTTTCAAATCCTGAGAACTCCTTGTTTATCAACCCAATGGCCTGTTTATATGCATCCTGAGCCTTTACATAATCCGTTCTCTCCCAATAAAGATCACCTAATTTAAGCAACACAACACCCTTTTCCAAACCATTTCTCGTGCTTTCCTTTCCTCCTTTTTTATACAGTTCAATGGTTCGTGCGGTATCTTTCACTGACAGATAAACATTGCCCTGTGCATAATAGACCTGATCAAGATAATCCTTGTTCTTTACACTGCGCGCCATAGCCTGCAAACTCTTTATTGTTTTACCGCCATTCAAAGACGATACCACCTCCGTTTGCTTTATTTTCGCATTAAATTCCAGTTCATAAGGCGGATTTTGCCCAGACACCTTGCCGTATGCTGCAAAAGCTTTTGCATTATCCCCCATTTCCTGATAAACCTGCCCCAACAAATAATACTCACGAGCCTTTTGCTTCTTCTGTTTCTCGTTTTTTATGATTGATAACAGGTAGGGAGCAGCCTCTTTAAACCTTTTCTGCCGGAGCAGATAATTGCCATACGCAGCAGAATATGCAGGAATCAGATTAGAAGGCAGACTGTCGTTATTCAGTTTAGTGAGCACATCGTCGGCATCATAAAACCAGTCCATCTCCGTATAACAGCGGGAGAGCCATATCTTTGCATTGGCAGATACTTTTGGATCAGTATTATACAAGCGGGCGATATAAGAAAATGTAGAAGCCGCTTCCAGGAACTGCCCCTTATTAAACTGAGCCTTTCCCATCAACATCCATGCATTGTGAAGGAATGGGTTATACTCTTTCTGCGCCAGCCAGCGTTTTTGCTTTGGAGTCTTTTTTCCCGGCTTGCGAACCGGCTTTTTCTTTATGGAATGTAGCTTAATCGCTTTTTGCGATTTCTCAATAGCCCTGTCAAAATCAGTGCTCCCCAGTCCTATTGTTTTCTTATTTTCAATGGGATATAGAGGAATCATTTCCAGATAGCTGTCCTTGTTTCCTGATTCAATGGCCTCAACGCCCTGCTTATAAGCCTGATTGCCGTTAAAATAAACATTGTACCGGGTAGTAAAAGAATGATAAAAGCGAGAACCAGCTGTATTCTTTTTCACAGAACAGCCGGCAAGTATAATCAGCAAAAGCATGCTTCCAGTAATATATATCCCTTTATTTCTCAATCTACCAGTAAATTAAATCGTTTCACTCACAGATAAAACAGAACTTACGCCTTTTTATTGCCTCTTCAAACGTATAAAAATGCTACAGCCAAACTTACATACAGCATAAATAATGATAGAGAAAAAAATGATCGATGCCCCGGAAGGAACATTCAGAAAATAAGAGATGAACAGTCCGCCCAAACATCCTAGATATCCGATGAGGATAGAAAGCCAGATAATCCGTTTAAATTTAAAAGTAAATAAGTTGGCCGTCATCTGTGGTATAGTGAGCAGAGAGAGCACAAGCACAATTCCCACCATTCGCAAACAGGCAACAATTGTCAAGGCGATAAACATCATCAGCGTATACTCAATGAATGTTACCGGAAGTCCCTGCGAACGGGCAAATTCCCTATCGAAAGCCACATAGATAATGGGGTGAATAAAAAAGAGAAAGAAAAGGGCCATTGCCATGGATATAGATGCTAACATCAAAATGTCTGTTCCTTTAACTGTAAGGATATTACCAAACAGGAAAGCCGAAAGGTCCGGTGCAAAACCGGGCGAAAGGAAAGTAAAAATAATACCAAGTGCCATGCCCATGGTCCAGAACACAGCAATGGCCGAGTCTTCCCTCATATCCTTCCGCTTACTGAGCCAGTTCACGCCAAAGGCCGACAGAACAGAAAAAATTGTAGCTGAGAGAATAGGCGATATACCTAAATACAATCCCAGGCCAATCCCACCAAACGATGCATGAGTAAGGCCTCCGCTGATAAAGACCAATCGGCGGGTCACAATGTAAGTTCCAATTATTCCGCAAGCAATACTTGCAAATAAACCACCCAAAAGAGCGTTCTGGAAAAATGTATATTGAAACAGATCCATCATCTTTTTATAAATTTAATTGATTCTTCACAATCTGTAACAATCTAGCCTATAGACAACTACAGAAGCAATATGCTAATTAAGAATAATTACGCACATTTTTTTATTATTTCCGCAAAGTTACAGATTTAATTGTATTTTTGCACACACAACATAGTGAAATGCATGAATAACAACAAATACGGCACGTACAAGTTCGGATTAACTACAGCCTCAGCCTTTGTCATAGCGAATATGATTGGTACAGGAGTCTTTACTTCCCTTGGATTTCAGCTACTTGGGACTACAAACATGACCTCTATTCTCCTACTTTGGTTGATTGGTGGAATTATCGCCCTGTGTGGTGCACTTGTTTACGGAGAGCTTGGCGCAGCAATGCCACGTTCCGGCGGTGAATATCATTATCTACGGGTTATTTATCATCCTATGCTTGGCTTTATGGCCGGATGGGCTTCCTTAATTGTAGGATTTGCAGCTCCGGTGGCTTTGGCTTGTATGGCTTTAAGCGGATATCTTACAAAGGTGTTTCCTGTGCTCAACCCCCTGATTACAGGGCTCTCGGTTTTATCCTTAATAACCATCATTCATGCCTATGATGTAAAGATGGGAGGCACCATACAGCGATTCTTTACTTTCTTCAAGATATTGGTTATTGTGGGATTTATTGCCTGCGGACTGGCTATGCCGGTAAAGTATCAAAGCTTCTCTTCGTCATTCTCCGGTTTTTCATGGGACGACATTTTTTCAACAGGCTTTGCCGTCTCACTGGTTTGGGTATATTATGCCTACTCGGGCTGGAATGCATCTGCCTATATGGCGAATGAAATTAAAAATCCACAACGCACCATTCCACGGTCACTCTTTATCAGTACGCTGGTGGTCACAGTGCTTTATCTGTTTCTTAATGCCGTATTCCTGCTTTCTACACCGGCAACGGAAATGACCGGGCAGCTGGAAGTGGGATTAATCGCCGCACAACACATATTTGGTCACACACTGGGCAACATGATGGGTCTGCTCATTGCCCTGTTACTGATATCAAGCATTAGTTCCATGGTGTTTCTTGGCCCCAGGGTTTCTCAGGTTATGGGAGAAGACACTTATATTCTCCGCCCTCTGGCCAGAAGATCGGAACGTGGCACACCGTACGTTGCCATTTGGATGCAGTATGTTATCAGCGTATTGCTGATTATCACCAACTCATTTGAATTAGTAACCAAATACACCGGAATTACCTTGTCGTTTTTTGCTCTGATGACGGTTATCGGTGTCTTTGTACACAGACATCGCTTCCCGAATGCTCACAGACCTTACAAAACATGGGGATATCCATTCACTCCGGTTATATTCATCATACTGATTGTGTGGTCCATTGTGTACCTTGTCCGTGAAGATTTTATCCAGACTTTTGTAGAAGGCAAACAGCACGTTATGTGGATGAGCCTGATGAGTGCCGCCACTCTCGCTACTGGTGCACTCCTATATCAGGCAAACAAATGGGTAGTAAACAGAAGAACAAACTATAAACTAAGCTATAACAGAAATGAACATTAAGTATGTAATGCTTCTTGTTGGAGGAATGATCTTAACATTCTCCTCTTGCGAACAGAAAAAAAAGAGTGCAAATATCGTTGTAACTGAACTTTCCAGGAATGATTCGGCTCAAAACACAAATGCCCCCAAGCTTAAAGGGGATAAAGAGTTGAATGAAACCGCATGCTTTGTGGCAGGTATGCCTATTGAAGACAAAAAAAGCAAACTTTATGCGCTTACACAGACTCCCGAGTGGAAGAAACACAGCAAAAACATGGATCAGATATGGAACTCTTTCCTGCAATCTGCCCCCAAAATAATGGCCTTCTCTCAAGATGAACTAGGTGCAGTGAACGATCAGTGCAAAACTATTTTTTATCCCTTTGGAGGTCCCGATTATTTGTTTCCGAATACCTTCTTCCCCAATATGGACACTTATTTCCTCATCGGGCTGGAACGTGCCGGTAACGCTGCAAAAGTAAAACACCCCTCGGCTGCAACCTACCGTTTGTACCAGAATGCTGTTTCAGACATCCTGAATCTTAGTTTTTTCCGTACGATAGACATGAAAGCCGAACTCTCCAACGATACCATTGACGGAGTTGTTCCAATCATCTCAATGCTAATGGCACGCTCTGAAAGGAAACTTGTCAGCATTAAGCATAAAATGATTAACCAAGCAGGCGAGATTGTAGAAGAAAAGGATGAAAGCCTTCCTGCCAACAAAAAAGGTAAACTTGTGGAAATCAAGTTTTTCAAAGAAGGAACAAACCATTTGCAAACGCTGTACTTCCTTTCTACCGACCTGAGCAACGGCGGTCTGTCGGGCAACAAGCCGTTGATGGCATACATTGATAAACTGAACAAGGAAACAACAGCCTGCTTCATCAAGTCGGCTTCCTACCTGATGCACATGAGTTATTTCTCAATAATACGCGATGCCATCCTTGAACACGTGTCGGCCATCATGCAAGACGACTCGGGCATACCCTGGCGTTTTTACGATAAATCAAAATGGGATATTCAGCTTTACGGGGCATTTAATGAACCTATCAGCATGTTCGCCAAATATCCGCAGACAGATTTACGCGATGCTTATCAGACAATGGAGCCTAAACCTATTAACTTTAGAATAGGATACGCAAGGCAGTCTAATTTACAACTAAGCATCTTAAAAAAACAAAACGAAGACTAAGGTAATCTCCGGGGTTTAGCTCATTAAAAAACCTACTCCTTTTATAAAAATAGTGTAGACTAAAATATAATAAAGCCTACACTATTTTTATATTTACCGTACACTTATAACAGAATATTTCACCAAAAAACAGTCTAATTATCCTTTTATCAGAGCTTAGATATAAGGATAAAGCGGAAAACTGTTGCAGGTTTTCAAAAAATCTGCTATTTTTGCTCATTCGAAACTGAAAAAGTAACAAATAAACTATAAAACCAAATAAGATGATGGACGTAAACAGTTGTATTAATGACTCTCGAGATAAAATGGACATGGCCATTATGTATCTTGATGAATCACTGGCTCACATTCGTGCCGGAAAGGCAAACACACGAATTCTTGACGGTATCCGCGTGGATTCTTACGGAAGTATGGTTCCTCTAAGCAATGTGGCTGCAGTCACTACACCGGATGCGAAAAGTATCGTAATCAAACCTTGGGATAAAGGAATGTTTAAAGTCATTGAAAAAGCTATTATTGATTCAGAAGTAGGCATTATGCCCGAAAACAATGGAGAAGTTATCCGTCTTGGTATTCCACCACTTACAGAAGAAAGACGTAAACTTTTGGCTAAACAATGTAGCAAAGATGCTGAAACAGCTAAGATTAGTGTCCGTAACGCCCGTCGTGAAGGAATTGACCACCTGAAGAAATTACAAAAAGAAGGTTTGGCTGAGGACGAAGAGAAAGATGCTGAAGTACGCCTGCAGAAAGTTCATGATAAGTTTATCAAGAAAGTAGACGAGATGCTTGCTGCAAAAGAAAAAGAAATTATGACGGTATAAGAAAAACGAATCGGGGAACTGACTTTACAAAGTTTAGTTCCCTGACGTTTTCAACACCGAAAAACTAAAATACAAGAAGTGCGAGGATTAGTTATAAAGAACACAGGAAGCTGGTATCAGGTAAAAACCGAAAACGGCAATTTGGTAGAGTGCAAAATAAAAGGCAATTTCCGCCTTAAAGGAATAAGAAGCACCAACCCGATTGCTGTGGGCGACAATGTGCATATTATAATGAATCAGGAAGGCACTGCTTTTATCAATGAAATTGAGGACAGAAGGAACTACATAGTCCGCCGCTCGTCCAATCTTTCCAAACAATCGCATATACTTGCAGCCAATCTCGACCAGTGCTTACTGGTAGTAACGGTAAACTATCCCGAGACATCCACCATCTTTATAGATCGTTTCCTGGCATCTGCCGAGGCTTACCGTGTACCTGTAAAGCTAGTATTCAACAAAATAGACGCATATAGCGAAGACGAGCTGCGTTACCTCGAGGCACTTATCACACTATATACACAAATAGGCTACCCTTGTTTCAAGATTTCCGCCAGGAACGGAGACGGACTAGAGGATATAAAGCAAGCTCTTGAAGGAAACATCACCCTTTTCTCGGGACATTCCGGTGTAGGAAAGTCTACCCTGATCAACTCCCTCCTACCCGATATAGATATAAAAACCGCAGAAATATCAACCTATCACAACAAAGGGATGCATACCACCACCTTCTCAGAAATGTTTTCCGTTACTGGAGATGGATACATCATCGATACTCCGGGGATAAAAGGTTTCGGAACATTCGACATGAAAGACGAAGAAGTGGGCCATTACTTTAAAGAGATCTTTGAGACGTCTGACAAATGCAAATATAACAACTGCACCCACCGTCACGAACCGGGCTGTGCAGTTCGCGAAGCCGTAGAGCAACATCTTATCAGTGAATCACGCTACACTTCTTATTTGAATATTCTGGAAGATAAAGAGGAAGGGAAATATCGCTCGGCGTATTAGGTCATTTCAGAACGTATTTAAAGTATATAACTCCGTTAGTTCTCAAAGTAATAAATGAAAATACTTTAATTATTGTTTTATTACATTTACAGGTGTATCAATTTACCGCCTTAAGTAAAAATAATTACTACTTTCGTATTCTAAAGAAAACCAAGAATGCGAAAGAGACTAAACAAGAGCTATTTATTCCTTATTATATGTGTCATTTTCACTGTAAGTGGATGCAACCATTTTAACCCAAATCTAAAAAAGGCTGAAAGCATTATGGAAGAGCATCCTGATAGTGCTCTAAAGATTCTTCGTGGAATAAAAATCCCCAGAAGTTTGTCCGAAAAAGACTATGCCCTCTATGCACTGCTAGTTACCCAGGCAACAGATAAAAATGATTTAGATCTTACCAAAGATTCTTTATCCGATTACGCAGTCCGTTACTTTGGACAAAGCAAAGATTCTGTACATGCCTATAAAGCTTTCTTTTACGCAGGAAGAGTTAATGAAGAAATGAAAAATGCAAATCAGGCAATAAGCTATTACCTCAAGGCTAAGGATTTTGCAGAAGGTAGTAAGGACTATAAATATCAGTATCTTATTAATTACTATTTAGGCAACTTATATATTCTACAAGATCTTTTCAAAGATGGTACCGAAACTCACAAAGAAACATATAAATATGCATTAGCCTTGAATAATAAAACATATGAATGTCTGTCTTTAAATAGAATCGGATTTGGATATTTCTGCTTAGAAAAAAATGATAGTGCTTTAATCTACCAATTAAACGCTTTAAAAATTATTCCAAAGAATAATAAAAATCTCATAACCGATATATACTTTAGAATATGTAGAATATACAGTAAGATGTCTAAATATAAAATTGCGTTGCAATATTATAATAAAGTTATGACATATAAACAAGATGAAGAAGACTTGGGACCTTATTACTCTACAGCAGGAGAGATCTATTATAACATAGGAAAGTATGATTCTGCAGTCTATTACTTAAAGAAAAGTACAAAGAGCGGTGATATTTTTACCGTAGCATCAGCATATACACTTTTAGCAGACGCATATGAAGCGCAAAAGAATATAGGTAAAGCTCTTGATTGTAGCAAGAAATTTAGTCTATATAGAGATACTATTGATGCACAAACCCAAAATTCAGAAATCACTGAAACACAAGCAATATATAAACATGATAAGTTAAAAGAAGAAAACCTGCTTTTAAAACAAAACGAGATAGAAAAAAACGAATCTTTTTACAAACTAAGTCTATTTACAAGTATTCTTATCCTTCTGGGAGTATATATATACTTTATCAATTATAAAAGAATACAGAAACAGAAAGAACAAATAAGAAGGAATAAGGAGCAACTTCAAGAAATAAAAATAGAAGAGCTTAAAAAGGAGAAAAAGCTAATACAGAAAGAAGCCGAACTAAAAATGGAATTTTACAATCAATTAAACTCCATTAGTGTCCCGGGACTTATAAGTTCTTCTAAAGATAATGAAGAGGAACAATCCACTCACATCAAATTAACAGAACAAGACTGGAACAAAATTATAGAAAATACAGATGCTGTATTCAACAATTTCACAAAACGCCTCAAAGAGACATTTCCTAAAATGAATGAAATGGATATCCGACTCTGTTGCCTAATTAAAACACAGTTATCTCAATCGGAAATGGCAGATATTTTAAACATTGAAAAAGTTTCAATTAAAAGAAGAAAACTTCGTATCAGAAAAGATAAAATGATGCTAGATGACGGAAGAACATTAGATGAAATTGTTCTGAATTTCTAATTTGTCGCCCCTTTAACTGACCTGTAATAGACATATAAAACTATAGATCAAACACTTGCACTTAACAAAAATCAACGATTTTGTCACCCACTTTTTTTGTCATCTTTAATTAGTTCAGATACTTTTGCAATCACAAAAGTATTTCAAAACATTACAAAAAGCAAAGATATAATATGAAAAGATGTATTCTAACTTTACTAATAACATATTCCTTATTTACAGTAAATTGCTACAGCATTAATAACGAAAATGAGAGCAAAAAAGAAATTAATTTGAGACAAAAAGCGGTGGATAATGTAAAGCCAAAATCCACAAAAAATTTAGATCTGCCCATTTTCGCAATAATAGATGACAGATATATAGAGGTAACATTCAACATAGATATTTCTGATTTAACTAAGAAGAAGCTTATAGCAAAACACTTACAGAACTAGAAGATATGTCTTCTCAAGAAAAAAAGAACTGGGAAAGTGAGATTGGAAGTTTTAGATCATTAAATAGTATCTATGAAGAAGCAATGCTATATGCTAGTGATTCACTCTTAGATTCAGAAGATTCTTATAAAAAGTTCAAAGGTAAATACTCTAAATATCTTTATTTTCCTGAATACAAAGAAGATTTAGGAGCCTATTTACCAGTATCTTCTAACATTAAAGAAGTTTCTTCCGAGACTTTAGCATCTGTAGTCAATCCAAAAGGATTAGTTGTTATTGGCAATAAAATTGAAAATATAAAAACAATTGACCAATACCAAGAACTACAAGAGAGAGGAGATGCATACTACAGCAAAGAAATTAAAAATGAGGTAATAACAGCCAATGTTCTATCAAGCAATAACGATTGGAGTAATGTTTCTTATGTAAATCCTGATGATTACAAAAACTACATGTTGTTAAAAGACAACAAACAGTATATTGGAGATCAATATGAATCTGGTTGGAGAAAAGGCGGAAAAGGTAAAAAGCTGAATTTTAAGTTCGGAAGAAGATATAAAGATGGCTCATTGGTTTGGCATACAGAAGTTTCATTTAGAAAACATGTATGGTGTGGATGGGTAAATTATAGTAGTGAAACTGCACTAAAAGGAACAATCTATTATTATGAAAACAATTCACTTGTTGGTGAACAAGCAATAGAACATGTTAGTAGTGGAAGTTCATCACACGATGGCTATGGTCCTCTTCAGAATATAAGTTATTTAGGCTATATAAATGTACCTAGCTTATTAACTATTCCAGTATATGCTTATCATTTTCCTGAAATAAGAGGCATCGCTACTATTGATTTTAGAGGTTTCTATGAAATAGAACATTACTCTTGGAAAATGACTTATAAAAACGCAGGTTCAACAAATCGTCTTTAAATTATAAAAGCAATGAAAAAGTTCTTATTATTAATCATGATCTTTGCATCAATTGTTATAGATGCAAATGCACAGTTTGGCGTTAAAGCCGGGTATTCTATGTCAAAATCAACAGGAGCAGACGGAAGTTTTCTTCCTGGATTTTATGTTGGAGGGTTATATGATATAAAAGTATCCAAATCATTTTATATCCAGCCACAATTATTGTTTTCATCAGAGGGAACAAAGTACAAACAAGGAAGTAACACTTATTTAACTAAACACGCTTACTTTGCTGAGATACCAATTCTTGCCTCATACAGAGTGTATCTTAATAACAATAGTAGTTTTAATTTTAACCTCGGTCCATATGCCTCTATAGGTTTATTTGGCAAAACAAAATATGGAAGTATTAAGGAAAACACATTTCAATCTGGTGTAGAGCGAGTAGATTATGGTATAAAGGCCGGAATAGACTATGAAATGAATCATTTAATTTATTCAATTAACTACAAACAAGGCATTCAAGACTTTGATATTTACGGAAAGGGAAAAACACTGGACTTATCAGTTGGAATAGGATATAAGTTCTAAACAATAAACTAAACATAAAAAGCCCCGGCTATTCAGGATTGAACGCCGAGGCTTTTTTATTTATTAATCTCTGTAATTACTTACATCCACCTACACAAATTGGTTTGATTTGTTTGAAGAAATCGTTACCCTTATTATCGACCAAGATAAATGCAGGGAAGTTTTCCACTTCAATCTTCCAGATAGCTTCCATACCCAATTCAGGATATTCAAGACACTCTACTTTTTTGATGTTATTCTGAGCAAGGATAGCTGCAGGGCCACCGATACTACCCAAGTAGAATCCACCATGCTTCTGACAAGCATCTGTTACTTGCTGGCTACGGTTACCCTTTGCAATCATAATCATGCTTCCGCCATTCTCCTGGAACAGGTCAACATAAGAGTCCATACGTCCAGCAGTAGTTGGTCCGAAAGAACCGGAAGGCATTCCTGCAGGAGTTTTTGCCGGTCCAGCATAGTAGATAGGATGATCCTTGATATACTGAGGAAGACCTAAACCTGCTTCAATACGTTCGTTCAGTTTTGCATGAGCAATGTCACGACCTACAATGATTGTTCCGTTCAAAGACAAGCGGGTAGAAACAGGATATTTATCAAGTTCCTTCAGGATATCTGCCATTGGTTGGTTCAGGTTAATCTTCACAGCATCACCTTCGCCTGCGTTACGCAGTTCTTCAGGAATATATTGACCTGGATTATCTTCCATCTTCTCAATCCAGATTCCGTCTTTGTTAATCTTAGCCTTGATGTTTCTGTCTGCAGAGCAGGAAACACCCATACCTACCGGGCAAGAAGCACCGTGGCGAGGCATACGGATAATACGGATATCATGAGCAAAGTATTTACCACCAAACTGAGCACCCAGGCCCATGCGTTGAGCTTCGAGCAATACTTCTTTTTCCAGTTCAATGTCACGGAACGCTTGTCCGCCTTCATTGCCTGAAGTTGGAAGATTATCGTAATATTTGGCAGAAGCAAGTTTCACTGTTTTCAGATTTGTTTCAGCAGATGTACCACCAATACAGAAAGCAATGTGATAAGGAGGACAAGCAGCAGTACCAAGAGTCTTCATCTTTTCAACTAAGAATGGAACTAATTTACCTGGATTAAGCAAAGCTTTTGTTTCCTGATATAGATAAGTCTTATTGGCAGAACCACCACCTTTGGAGATGCAAAGGAATTTATATTCGGCTCCCTGAATAGCATAAAGATCAATCTGAGCAGGAAGGTTACATCCTGTATTGATCTCATTATACATATCTAAAGGAACATTCTGCGAGTAACGGAGATTTTCTTCTGTATAGGTTTTATATACACCTTTTGAAAGCGCTTCTTCATCACATCCGTCGGTCCAAACCTGCTGGCCTTTTTTACCAACAATGATTGCAGTACCGGTATCCTGACAGAAAGGAAGTTTTCCCTTTGCAGAAACTTCTGCATTGCGAAGGAAAGTCAAAGCCACAAACTTATCATTTTCACTTGCTTCAGGATCAGAAAGAATCTTAGCCACTTGTTTCTGGTGCTCAGGGCGAAGCATAAAAGCTACATCGCGGAAAGCTGCATTAGCCATCATGGTTAATCCTTCTGCATCTACCTTAAGGATTTCTTTTCCTTCAAACTCACTTACTGAAACATGTTCTTTGGTAAGCAAATAATACTCAGTCTCATCTTTTCCCATTGGGAACGGAGCCTGATACTTAAACGGGGGTGTTGCCATATCTTTAATATTTTAAGTAAAATTGGGACCGCAAATATACTAATAAAACTCCTCTTTGTTAATTGATAAAAGGATAATTCTTCTTAACTGAAATAAAAGAATGATATTGCCATAAAATAACAGCCCCGCTATCCTGTAACAAATCATTCATTGCTAAAAGGTAACGGGGCTAATATTATGAGGTTATATCCCTATGCCAACTGGCTGATTCTGTTTATCAACTCATCACCCAAAGCTGTTTTATCATCAATATGCTTCGTCACCGCCGTAACAAATGGATTGCTTTCAAAATCACCGCGCACTTGTTCAAAGTCCTGTTCCTTTTCGGCACGGGTTCCGTCGGCTCCAAAACCTGTCATTGAAGATAGAGAGAACTCTTTCTTTGCGTCAGCATAAACCATTTCGTCGAGCCCTACAACAGATTTTTTCCATATATTCACAATATGAATGATGTCTTTTACCGTTATTTCATCAGGGTTCAATTTGTAGAATTCCTGAATTTTGTGGTATGCCCATGTCCATTCATAAGTATAATATTTATTGTGCATTGCCTCAAAACTGCTATTAATATCATCTAAACGGTTAATGCATCCGCCCTCAATCCCATCCAGCAGTTTATCAATTTCACTTTTAGGAGTAATTAATCCGGAAATATCTACCCACTCTCCTACACCAATCTCCGTATCAGGCTTGAGGCGGGCGCGTATTTCTTCACTGCTCTGGAAGTTAACTCCTTCCAGTCTCTTTATAATAGAGTTCCCGAGGAATTTATTTATTGCGATCTCATAAAAAACAATGCCTTTATTCAACGAGCTGTTCTTAATCTTTGCACTCTGATAAGAGTATATCTCAGATGTTTCACCCGATACACGCTTTAAGTCCTTCAATATTTGACGTCCTTTAAACATTTTCTGAATGGTATACGGGCTAAGCAGGTTATAATTAATATAATCGAGCTTATTCGGATCTTTCCGTTTATCACGTTTCGGCCATTTCTGAGCGTCACGAATGGTTCCCACACTTCGGAGATTTACCCCGGGAACCAGATAAGTGGTATTTCTCTGCTCAATCAGATAAGAGAAAGGCAGATTGGAAGTATCGGCATGATTCACATGACGACCCATAACCAATGAAAAAGCTCCTACACGTGCAGGCCAGAGAATGTACGAATCAGAAGTTGTTTTTGCTCCACGTTCTAGTGTTCCCTGATGGATTGGTCCTAGTTTGTACATGTGATTACTCTGATTGGAACCAGAACCTGCATTCATAAATGAAAACATGCCGGCTATTAACAGAGTGGATTTATGATGGGTAACAGTGAACGGTCCGGCAAAAATGGCACATGCTTCACCGTTCTCTCCCTGGCAATTGCTAAAGAATAAAGAATCGGAAGCCGAATAGTTGTGCCCCAGCTGACAAGCCTGCCCCACAAAGCAACGCGCCAACATAGCTCCATCACTTACATGAGAACCGGAAGATATAATAAAATCTTCGCAAACCACGCCATAGCCTATATGAACCGGCGCATCAGCATTACTATTTATGCTACCGTTATTTAATCGGCAAGCTCCTTCAATATGACAGTAATCGCCTATACGAACGTCTTTTATTGACCCTGTATTAACAATCATCACATTGGAACCTATATTCCCGGTTGCCGAAGCATGTTTGTTTGAATAGAAATCGGTAATTTCTTTCATCCGGCTTATCAGCTCCGGACGATGACGGTAAAGAGCCAATATATAAGCCTGATGGGCTGAAAGTTTATCGTTAATAAGCACTTCACGGCCACCGGTTTCATTCAAGACTGCAACTTCCACTCCATTGCCAAATGTGCTCAGCCCATCCACCAGAATGATATCCACATTTTCAATGAATGTGTGGTCACCTACCTCATAGTTAGCAATGTAATTCTGAATATTTTCAATGCAGCAACAATCGCCGATAGTCACATTGTGAAGTGTAACATGTCTCAATCCGGAATGCTTCTTTATTCCACCGGCTAAAGTAAACTCTCCGTCAAAGGAGCCGAGCTTTACATTTCCCGAGAAGCGGGTATGATGTACAAATTCTGTTTTAAAATTATCCGATACAAGTACATTATTCCAATCGTCGGCCAAACAAGACTGACTTTTTAACTGAAGAACTTCATCCTCAGTAAGCAAGCGGTACGTTCTCATTTTCTTATTTGCTATGTTTATTCATTCATATCCTCATCATAAATCTGGAAAAGAAAATCATTGTAAGGGAAACGTTGCACATGCAATTCCTTTACCCTGTTATAGAGTAGTTCTTTCAGTTCTTCAATGTTCTCTTTCTCGCGCGCTGAGATAAAAAGGCAATTCTCATTAAGCTTTGCCATCCATGTATTCTTCAGCTCTTCCAGCGTTCTATTCTCTTTTGTCTTAGGAGTAAGATCGTCCTCAGCTTTCTTCACATAAGTATATGCATCGATCTTATTGAATATTAAGATACAAGGTTTATTACCTCCACCTATATCATTAAGAGTTTTACTCACCACCTCTATCTGTTCTTCAAATCCCGGATGAGAAATGTCTACAACATGCAGTAATAGGTCCGCTTCTCTTACTTCATCTAATGTTGACTTAAACGAATCGACCAAGTCAGTAGGCAGTTTACGGATAAAACCAACCGTATCAGAAAGCAGGAAAGGCAAGTTATTTATGATCATCTTCCGGACTGTGGTGTCAAGTGTAGCAAAAAGCTTGTTTTCAGCAAACACTTCACTCTTGACCAACAGATTCATTAATGTAGATTTTCCCACATTAGTGTATCCTACCAATGCAACACGAATCATTTTTCCACGATTCTTTCGCTGAACGGCTTTCTGCATATCAATATCCTTAAGCTGTTGCTTTAAAAGAGACATTCTGTTAAGAATGATACGCTTATCCATCTCGAGCTGAGTTTCACCCGGTCCACGAAGACCTACAGAACCACCTTTACCACCAGAGCCACCACTCTGTCGTTCCAAGTGGGTCCATAAACGGGTTAATCGGGGCAGCATATATTTATATTGAGCCAACTCTACCTGAGTTTTTGCATTGGCAGTTTGTGCCCGCATAGCAAATATATCAAGGATCAATGAAGTACGGTCAAGGATCTTAACCTGTAGCTCACCCTCTATATTACGTATTTGTTTAGCTGATAGCTCATCATCAAAGATGGCCATTCCAATTTCATTCTCTTCAATATACTCCTTTATTTCCTGCAACTTACCCTTTCCTACGAAAGTAACAGAATTTGCAGTATCAAGTCTTTGCGTAAAACTACGCACCACTTCTGCCCCTGCTGTTTCAGCAAGGAATGCCAGTTCATCAAGGTATTCATTCGTCTTTCGCTCATCCTGTGTCTGAGTAATTAGAGCTACCAGAACAGCTTTCTCAGTTTGCGCTTCGGAAATAACAAATTCTTTCATCTTCTGTATTTATATAAATGTGCACAAATATACGTGATTAAATGATTATAACAACACAGACATTCAAAAATGTATTTATAGCTTCGGGTTAAATTGATAAAAAACAAAATAAAGTATGCTTGTATAGAAAAGATCATTGGTGGTGACAAACTTATAAAATAACTTCTTTTATATGTCTCGTGCTAAAATTTGGCACCCCCACTGCCAAAGGGTTCCAGGATGGCACCCCCTGTTACCCCCCCCCAAACAACTAGAAGTTTTTTGTTTTTCAAGGATTCCACGTTTATTATTCGCCCCGAAGCTAAACTTCTGGTTATCTTTTATTTGCATATAGTTAAAATCATTAAAGCCACTTTCTATAGAATAACTGAGCTAATGCTATTGTACGAATATGTTATTAACAAAGAGAGAGACTATCCATTTACTGGATAGCCTCTCTTATAATGTAAATATGTAAAGTCAAATAGATGGAGACTACTGAACGCCTGAACGAGTATCCCACCACATTTTCTGACCCCAGAAATCATCAACAACCTTAGCAACAGATGCTGCGGAATTAGCGCCATTCAATGATGTTTCTGTTGCAGGATAAGGGTATCTTAAAGGTGACACATTATGTCCTGTGTATGTAGACGCAGGAGCTACATAATTTGTAGTAGGAACCCCTGTTCTTCTATACAATGACCACGCTTCCATACCTTGCTTAAATAAAGAAATCCATTCTTGCAAGTATAATTGATTATTGGTACCATCGTATAAAGCAGGACCAGCCAAATAAGTAGCTATTGCAGCATCTGCAACACCATTCTCTTGCAGTGAAAGAGTTACAGCCTTTTCGTATGCAGCTTTTGCTGTAGAGCCCGTAGCCCATCCTAGTTTTGAAGCCTCTGCAATATCAAAGTATGTTTCACAAGCACGGAAATAAGGAGTAAAGCCAGCGGCATTCTCTCTGAATCTAGCGCCAATACGTGATATTATTGTTAAATCAGGCTGAGACTTAGCACCAATGGTAAATCCTCTGTATTGACCATCAGAAGTTGCAGGAAAAGCATAAACTGGAAGGCGTGGATCACTTAAAGATTTTAATGTATTAACCATTACATCACTCAATCCGTGATCATCACGTCCATCTGAGTGCTCATCTGAATACCATGGTTCCAAATAAGGTTTAGAACCTGGCCACATATAAAATGCATTATCATCATTTGAAGTTATAACCGGATACTTTGATGGATTAGCTAAAATCTCTTCTACTGTAGCTTTGGCCAATGAAGCGTCAACGCCAGATATACGCATAGCCAAACGTAAACGTAAAGAATTGCAATATTTCTGCCATTTAGCGATTTTACCATTATAAATAGCATCACCTGATGTTAAAGAACTTACACTACCACTACCTGCTTTCGCCAATGAGTCTGCAGCACTTTTAAGTTCTGCTAACATTCCCGGATAAATAGTCTCTTGGGAATCATACTTTGGAAGTAAAACGCCATTACTTATCTTAAGTGCATCAGTATATGGAACATCTCTCCATGTATCAGTTGTGATTTGCATCATTTGCATCTCAAAAACTTTTGCAATACCGTACATTCCTGGTGAATTCTGAGCAGCAGCTTTAGCTTCTACTGTACGAAGATTATTCATGGTTCTGTATAGGTAGAACCACTTATTTTCTACTACAGATGGACGATATACATATTTAGCCTCATCAATATATTGTATTTTAGTTAATTGTCCGCCATAAGTACTTGGTTCATTCATATCACACCATTGACCAAATAGATTTGTTGTGGCATACTGCAAACAATAGGTAAGGATATTGGCAGCAGGTGCATCGGTTGAATTATCAGGATCTGAATTAACTTCATCAAACGAGCTTGTACATCCAGAGAACAGGAATGCAAGCAAAACCATTGATAAAGAAATATTTAAACTATATTTTTTCATATCAATATTTTTTTGTAATTAAAATGTTAGACCAAGTTTTATACCAAAGCTACGTGAAGGAGGATAAGAATTAGATTCAAGTCCTACGCCTGCATTTCCGTTAGATTCAGTTGACTCAGGGTCAATGTGTGATTTGTTTGAAGAAGAAACCCATAAAATAGCAAGATTACTTCCGATTAGAGACACATTAGCTGCTTTAATACATTTTGTTTTAGCTAACAATGCTTTTGGAAATGTATATGTAAGATGCAATTCACGCAATTTCAAGTATGAACCATCAAACACACTTAACTCATGGTTAGAATAATATGATTCATAAAAATCCTGAGCAGATACACCGATAGTATTGGTCTTACCATCTGCTGTAACACATTTATATCCTGTCATAACATCTTTACCAACTACTATAGCTCTTTCACGGATATCGCCCTTTGCTGTAAAGTCTAATATACCGGTGTAAGCTCCAAACATTTCTGATACACTAAACATGTCACCACCTTTACGCATATCAAGCAAGAAACCAAAGCTTAGATTTTTGTAAGAAAGTTCACTACGTAAACCACCTGTCCAATCTGGAGCTACATCTCCTAACTTCATATTTGATTGCAATTTAGGAAGTCCATTAGCGCCAATTACAACTTCACCTTTATCATTTCTAACCATTCCTTTTGCATAAATACTTCCCCAGCTTTGTCCAGGAATAGCATAAACATAGGTACTCCAGTCTGATCCGAGAGTATAAGACTGCAAATCTTCATATAGGCTATTGATCTTACTTCTATCCTTTGCCCAGTTTAAAGATACATTCCAGTTAAAGCCTTTCGCATTTTTAATAATATCTCCACTTAACTGAATTTCTAAACCTTTGTTAGCAATTTCACCGGCATTAACCAACATTGAATTATGACCAGTAGCTCTGGAAACAGCAACATTCATAATCTGGTTAGTTGTTTTCTTTGAGTAATATGCCATATCAAGAGTTAAGCGCTTCTGGAAGAAAGCAGCTTCAAGACCTATTTCCTTTGTTATAACGCTTTCCGGCTTAAGATTTGTTGCAGGATAAGTTGCAGGAAGATGGAATTGTGAAACCCCATTAAATGTATTATCTTCAGATGTAAAGTATGCAGTAGTACGATATGCTTCTGTAGCAGAACCAATTTTAGCCCAGCTTGCACGTATCTTCAAATAATTCAATACATCAGACTGTAATGAATTAAATGTTGCAGTAGGAATCCAGCTTACACTAACTGATGGATAGAAAAATGCATCCTTAATTGTTGAACTCCAGTCCTGACGGGCACTCATGTCTACATAAGCCATTCCTTTATATCCCAAAGAAGCTTGTCCGTAAACACTGTTTGAACGAATCCATGAATGGTCCATAGTAGTAACCGGACTACCTTTTACATTTGAAATAGTGTACAACTCTGGAATAGTCAAATCATCAGCACCTAAACCGGCAGATTGCCATTTTACATTTCGGTAATTAGCTCCGGCCAAAGCATTAACTGATAAATCACCATATGTTTTATCAAAGTAACCAACGAAATCAGCATTTATCTCTGACTGAGTTTGATTGTTTAATCTAAAATATCCACCCAGATAATCGGGACTAGACGCAACTACAGAATTTTGTTTAGTGTCATAATAATCAAATCCCAGCCTACCTTCAAACTTCAAATAGCTTAACGGTTTAATATATAAAGATGTTTTTCCAAACAAACGATTACGTTCATAACCATTCGTATTCTTGTTAACAGTCCAAAACGGATTAGCATGATATGCTGTATTCCAGTTGTAATGATTACCATTAACGTCATAATCTTGCCAATGAGCCTTAAGATCTTTAATATCTACCTGACGTCCAAACCACTGAAGCAAAGATTGAAGAGGATTGCTAGGTCCATAACCAGATACAGGCAAGTTATCACTTTCTGTACGAGTATAATCCATAGACAAGTCATAGCTTACATACTTATTAAAGTCCATTGTTGTCTTTAACTGTCCGTTGTATCTTTTTTGGTCCGTATTTGGAACTGTACCTTTCTGATCACGATATCCCAAAGACACACGAGTAGAAGATTTCTCAGATTGTGTTGCAAAAGAGACATTATGATTTAAAGAATAACCTGTTGTAAAGAAGTCTTTCACATTATTAGGATGTGAAATCCAATCAGTAGCTGTATATGCGCCATTCTTATAAGGTGAATTATACTGAGGAACTTTTAATCCAATATCTAAACGAGGACCCCAACTCTCATCCTTTTGGTTATTTACACCGTTATAATTAAAACCATAACCAGAATCATATCCACCTATAGCATAGTCCTGATAAGTACCTTTATATCCGTCTGCTTTAGCTTGACTATAAAAATACTCATCACCCAAAGATCCTTGTCCATACTTATTTTGCAGAGGCATAATGTTGTAAACCTGATCAACACTAAAATTCCCATCATATTGTACAGTTATTCCTTTATCCTTTTTTTTACCACTTTTAGTAGTTATAAGAATTACACCTTTACCAGCACGCATACCATAAAGAGCAGCAGAACCACCTTTCAATACAGAAACGGATTCTATATCATCTGGGTTAATATCATAAAGTCCAGAGCCCATATCAACAGATCCGCCTTTTCCATCACTGTTCATTGTGTTTGAATATTGATCATTAGCAATAGGCACTCCATCAACTACAATTAAAGGCTCATTGCTACCAAATGAACTATTACCACGTATTGTTATACGTGATGAAGCACCAATAGCACCTCCGGCAGAAGCAATTTGCACACCTGCAACTTTACCAGATAATGAATTTGCAACATTCATTTGCCCAACTTTCGTCAATTCCTCTGATTTAACTTCTTGAACTGCATATCCAAGAGATTTCTTTTCACGAGAAATACCCATAGCAGTTACTACAATTTCGCTAACAACTCTTGCATCTGATTCAAGAACGATACTCAAAGTTGGCTTTAGTGCAACTTCAGCAGTCTTCATACCTATAAATGAGACTACTAAAGATTTTGCAGAACTTGGAACTTTAGGCAAAACAAATTTACCATCCAAATCAGTAATAGACCCTAAAGTTGTTCCTTTTACTAAAATAGACGCTCCAACAACCGGTTGCCCATCCTCTTTTGAAATAACAACTCCTGTTACTTTCTGATTTTGGGCAGTTACTAGACTGATACCTACAAAAAGGCATGTCAATAACAGCATTAATCTTTTTTTCATAAATTCTCTCTTAAAGTTTAATTTCATAATTATACTTACTTTACTCTAACATTTTGCAAAGGTATGAATAAAAAGTAAATAAAAAACTAATTTCTTTAAATTAGAGTCATTTTATCTCGTTTTGATATTGATACCACCAAATAAAAAACATATAATTAAAAATTAAGGCATATTACTATCATTAAAACATTTAGACATTTAACAATTGCATATCTTAATGCAATATTTTAATACAGATTTTGTCCTTTCTGATTAATTATACGATAAAAATTCATCAAAATGATTCTATAAGACTAATACAAAATAGACATATCATTACATGTATCTATATAATAATAAATTCATTTACAGCATATTAAATAAATTTATTATTATGATTTAAAATAAAATATAATTCAATATTAATTATATATTTTTATCAGATATTTGATTGCAATAAGAGGTTCAGCATAATCTAGAGACAACAAGACAAATATATAAAATACTTATAATGAGCAATAAAAGACATTATAACAATTCATTTTTGTCAGACTTAGAATATAAAATAGATTATTGGTATATCTTAATATATTAAAAAAACAATCACTTTACGATTAAAATACAGACAATAATATTTCACCTAATAAATACAAAAAGAGAGACTATACTTTTAAGTATTATTTTAACTGCATTAATTCCATAAATAATAGACCTTTAGATTGATACAAAATAATATTTAAGATTAAAATTTGCAAATAAGCACCTTCAATTATTGGTTAAAAATCTTGTTATATAAAGATTATTTAGTATAATATTAAAAAATAAGTGCTTATACGTTAAATATTGTTTTAATACCACAATTTCATGCGGACTTTTGATTATTTACCGTATATAGTTAAAACTCAAATACATATTCAAATAGAATGCAATCAACAAGCCTTCAAAATATTGAAATGTAAAATAAATCCAGCGAAAGAAAGAAATGCAGTAACTAAAAGAATCTTAATAAGTCCGAGGAGCTTTCTAATAATAAACAATCACCTACTCATCCTTTTTAATTTATTCACTATAGATGTTTGAAGCACTATTATATAGAATATATCTGTGTATACATTAGCGATAAATTTCCGAATATTCTTTGAACCTGAATGATATTTATTAAATCTCAATAATCGGCCACTGTTTACATTCAAAATCCTGCATATTTCAGGATATATATTATAAGGCATACATTTTATTAGAAAAAGAGTAACGTATAGACGAATTAACACAAATTTACTATCTAGATATATTCGAGAGAATTTAAAAGTAAATTGTAGCAACACATATATTTTTTTATAACTAGCTCACAATTATTTATATATGACATATTAATAAATAAATAAAAATAATACAGACTGAGTAATATTTAAATAATAATCAGTATAACAGCTATGTATAAAACATTATAAATTTATTTAGCCTGATTTTAAAAGTATAAATAAATATCACAGATATTTCTTGCTATATTTGATAATATAATCTATTTTTGCAACAAATACAATAAAATTAAATTATGAGACATCTAAAATTCTACATTTATTTTTTCGCATTTATAATCTCTATGCCATTATATTCCCAGGGATTGAAGGCGTTTAAATTAAAGAACGGTCTTTCTGTATACATATGGGAAGACAATACAAAGTCTGACGTATATGGCCTTGTCGGTGTTAGAGCCGGATCTATAAATGATCCTGAACAATACACAGGTCTTGCTCATTACCTGGAACATTTATTGTTTAAGGGAACTGATAAGATCGGTGCTTTAAATTGGGGGGCAGAAGAGCCTATCTACAAAAAAATTGTGCAAAAGTACGATGAGATGGCAGAGACAAATGATCCTGTAAAAAAGGATGCCATCAACAAAGAAATTAATGATCTTACAGTTCAAGCCGGAAAGATCAGTGTATCCAGTGAATTCTCAAACCTAATGGAAAGCATGGGTGGGAAAGAGTTGAATGCCGGAACTAGCTATGATTTAACAATGTTTTATAACTCATTTCCCGCATTTCAATTAAACAAATGGTTAGAAATATCTTCTCAACGTTTTATTCACCCAGTGTTTCGTACTTTTCAAACAGAGTTGGAAACTGTTTACGAAGAATACAATCGTTCAAAAGATAACCCTGGAAGTGCTATAAATAGTTTCATTCTGGAAAAATCCTTTGAAGGACATCCATATTCACGTCCTGTTATAGGCTTAGGAGAGCATTTAAAAAATCCAAGAATAAGCAAACTTATTGATTTTTATAATAACTGGTACACTCCAGACAATATGGTACTTATTATAGCAGGAAATGTTAATGCTAAACAAATCAGTGCCCGTATTGCTGCCACATTTGGTCAATTAGAGAAGAAGACTATGCCAGAGCGTAAAACTTATCCAAACCTTAACATTAGTGGCCGTAAGCAATATATAGCAAAGGTAGGACATAACCCTAGCGTGCATCTTGTATATCAAGGCGTTAAAAGTGGAAATCCCGATGAAATTCCATTGGAAATAACAATGGAGTTACTTCAAAACTCAGGTTTAACCGGAACTCTTGACAAATTAACAATTGACGGAGATATTGGAGGAGGCTCAGCATCATTAGCATCATTGCGAGAACAAGGACGTTGCATTATTACTGCTATTCCATTATATGATGAAAATCAAAAACTTTTTGAGTCAAACAAAGGGACTGAGAAAAAGATAATTAAAGCTATACAAAAAGTTGCAAACGGAGATATTGAAGATTGGGTTATTAATGCAGTTAAAGCAAATATGTGCCGTGACTTTGACTTGAAAATGGAGAATAACTCAACCAAAGCCGATATTTTGCTGAATGCATTTATTAATGAACAAGATTTAGGAGATGCTTTGGGATACAAAGACAAAGTAATGGCTGTTACCATTGACGATATAAAGAAAGTAGCAAAAAAGTACTTATCCGACAATTACCTTGCCCTATATATTGAAAAAGGTAAACCGAGTAAAGAAGGCAAAATAGAAAAACCAAAATATAAACCAGTAGAAGCACCTGTTGGTCAATCATCTCTATATGCATCGCAATTCAAACATTTACCAATAGGACAAGTTGAAGAAAAATTTATGAATTTTGATGATGTTCAAATAAAGAAAATAAATGAACGTTCAAAACTATATTATACAAGAAACACAGAAAACAATGTATTTAGTCTTCAAATTCGCTATGGAGCTGGAACAGAAGTTTTCCCAAAATTAGGTTATGCTGCTTCTTTAATGAATAATGCAGGAATTATGGGTTCATACGATGCGCAAGAACTAAAAAAAGAGTTTAGTAAATTAAATGCGACTTGCGATGTACAAGCGAATGATAGCTATTTAAATATAACATTGAGAGGGTACGATAATACTTTAACTCAAGCATGTCAGTTACTATCCCGACAAATATTAATGCCAAAACTTGATGATAAGCAATTAAGTCAACTAAAAGGAAGTGCACTTGGAGGCCGATCTGTTCAAAAACAAAATAGTCAGATTCTTACTGCGGCTTTAAATGAGTACCTAAAATATCAAAATAAATCAGATTATATTCAAGATCTAACAGACAAAGAAGTATATGAACTTCAAATTGCAGAACTTACTGGCGATATAAACCGCGCATCTAATTATGAAGCAGAAATCTATTACGTTGGCAATATGGACTTTGATCAAGTATATGATATATTAAGTAAGAATCTACCTTTAGTGGCTAACGAAAAGGAAAGCAAGTCACCTATAGTGAAAGACTTTGCAACATATTCTGAGAACACGGTTTACTTCCTGCCAAATTCCGATGCTGAGCAAAGTCAGATATTGTTTTTTATGCCAGGAGAGAATTATGATAAAAAAGATGATGTATTACGAGATGCATTTAATCAGTATTTCTCTGGAGGATTCAATGGACTTGTATTAAATGAAATTAGGGAGAAACGTTCAATGGCATATACAGCAGGTGCATATGTAGGAAGCACAGGATTGAAAGATAAGCCAACTTATTTTTCCGGAAATATAGGAACCCAAAATGATAAAGCAATCGATGCACTTTCTGTTTTCATGGGTTTATTGAATGATATGCCTAAAAATCCTGAACGTATGGAAAATATCAAAAGCTACTTACGTCAAGAAGTATTAACAACTCATCCTGATTTCAGATACAAAGCAAGAGTATATGAGAGTTACAAAAAGCTTGGATATACAGAAGATCCAGCAAAAGAGAACTTATCTAAAATAGATGCTCTTACCTTTGATGACATTTACAGCTTCTATCTAAAGAATATCAAAGGCCATTCTATAGGTATCGCCATTATGGGAAATCCGAAAAATATTAAAACAGATGATTTGAAAAAGTTTGGTAAAGTTATAAAACTAAGTGAAAACAAGCTTTTTAATGATAAAGATGCTCTTTTTTAGTAATCTTTTTAATTAAACCAATAAGGGAGTTAAATCTAACGATTTAACTCCCTTCATAATTAAAAACAATTATAGACTATTTTATTCATTTATTTTAGTGAATTTCCTGGAAAACATGCCATTAGCAGTCTGAATTCGTACAATATACAGCCCTGCTTGTAGACCAAGAAGTGGTAATATATACTCTTTCCCATTTACTTCATTTCTGAAAATTTGTTTTATCAGAATACCAGAAGAATTAAATAAGTCAATTTGCATAATATCATCCTTTCCATGAATACAAATAACATCTTTTGCTGGTACAGGATACAAAGAAAACATCATTTCATCTATTTGACTAAATATTCCAGTTGGTTTATCGACAACAGTGAAATTTCCAGCCCCATACTCTTTAGGTGAAGGTATATTTCCAAAGCTATTATTTGCAAAATAGCGTAAAGAAATTTGATAATTACCTTTTGAGACATTCGGAACAGCAGAAAAAACAACCGTTTGTTCTTCATCTGTATCAATAAAAACAGTTTTCTTTAACACATCAACACTAGATGAAGAACCATTGACCTCAAAAATAGCAACTGCAAGATCATTATCATAAACAGTTCCCTTATTCTTGATTTTAGCAGTCAGTATTAATGGATCGCCAAGTTCAATAGTACTTTTCTCGAATGAAATAGGGACTGATAAAGATAAATCAATGATTCCTGTAGGTTCAGCAAAAACTGTTGTAGTCTTATTTTCAGAATAAGTTAAATCAGTCCAAGTTTCTTGATCAAACGAATATACAGGTAAAATTTTATATTCACCAGAAACAACAGCCACTTTCCCTTTCAAAGAAATTTCTTTTTCCTCATTTGCCCCAACATAAGCTATAGTAGAAGCAAGCAAAGTTTTATCATCTGGATTTATAACCGATTGAAGCAATAAGCCAATAGATGAATTAAACTCTTTTGATCCATTTTTTACTTTCATACTATAATTACCCGTCTTATTTGAATACAACTTATTTGTTAACAATACAGATTTAACATTTAGATTAGAGCTAAAATCGGGATCAGAAAATATTATTCCAGAATCTGTTATATACACATTATAATAATTGCGCTTTCCTGATTCAATTCTAGCAGGAGACCAATCCGTTTCTCTTTTATCTTTTGATGCAATATATAGCTGATAGCTTCCAGGAGCTATTCCCGTAGGGATTTTTACTCCCATAAAAGAATACCCTCCAGTAGGCCCATACAGTATCTTCAAATTCTCAATAGTTTGAGGCGTACCAACTGTACTAACAAATTGACCATCTTTAAACAGGACTAGTCCAACAGAGCCAGAAAAAGTGGTACCCATATTATAAATACTTTTAGCAATAAAAGTGAAACTACCACTGCGAGCAATAGAATTAGAGCTTACTGTTACAGGAACCCCCAAACCAAATTGAGATACATATTTACTATTTACATTTGGCTTTTGAATTCCTATCACCATATACTGTCCTGAATTATAGCCACTATCCCCCCCCCCAATACCAGGGGTATCAGGATCGAGTGCACTAATTTCAAAATAGCCATTACATGAGCCTCCCCACCCCCAGTTTATGTGCACAAGATCCTGTGTATCATATCCATCAAGGACAAATGCATGACCAGCATTTGTTGACTGACCAGTGTATAGTATTGGACGGCTTTCACTAATTTCTTTCTTTATAAGCGACATCCAATCACTATATGCATAGTAATCACGTTTATATAGCTGCAAATTAGAATCATACAAAAAATAGTTAATAAAAGCGCTAGGTATACTTGTTGCACTAGCAGAACTGCCTCCATTAGCAGAGATATTATAATCCATAGAAACAGCTACTCCACAATGATACATCAAAGTAGCAACTGCATTTGCATTCTCAACTGTATAGACTGAACCATACGCAGCAAGCATCTTATTCCATTGGTAGTTTTCAGAAGTAAAATCAGCATAACAATCAATCTTAGTACTTTCTGTAGTATAATTTTTAGAATATTTCCCTACTTCCGGATAATTATAATACTTCATAATTTGAGCCATCGCTGTAGCTACGCATCCTGTAACAGTCTTAGTATTTTGATAAGCAGGACATAAATTATTATAAGGTGCGCTTTGATTCCATTGAATAGTTCCAAGTAATGGAACTACAGACGGAGGGAAAGAAGTTCTTTGGATTGTATATGAGCCATGTCCTAACGGACTACTAGCAGAAGTACTAAATATTGATTCTATCTCTTGCACATACGTCCCCAACCATTCACGCATATTGTCTGGAATATTATTAAGATCGAATGACCCACGATCAGAATATCCAAGTATCGGTTTAATACGATCATCTGCTGAAATAATAATAAATCCTCTATTTGTCTCTTCATAAATATAGAAATACTCAGATATTTGAGATAATAATTTGTTGTTAACTAAATGAAGAGAAGAAGACGTAGCTACTATTTTAGGTTCTACAGGCGAACTCTTCATTGATATTATTTTACCTTGTTGAGAGAAATAACTTTTTGCAATAGAAAGGATTTCTTGCTGAGCTCGAGGTTTTGCCCCACTGCTAATAGCTAAACAAAAAGATAAAAAAAGGAAAATTACTATTTTTTTCATATGGACTACATTAAAAAAATAAGAGGATACCTAAAATAGATATCCTCTTAAATAAAGTTTCTATTTATCTTTATTAAGGTAAGTCTAAATAATCTTGCGTTGTATCAAATAATTGAGCATACTTCCCATTATAAATTACACATGGTTTAAATTGAAAGTTTAATCTATTGCCATCTCGACTAAATGCTTTAATTACATAATATACCATACCATAAGTGGCGTTTTTATATCCTGTAGGTTGAATAGCATAACTTGCTAGATTTTGACCATCATCTGTCAATGCAAAAATCAAAGGGTAATCCTTAGTAATACAATCTGACAAACGATAGATATTACCTTCATCAGCTTTTTCAACAGGCTGATCCCAATCTCCAAATAAGCTGGAATAATAATGACTTGCGCCAATACTTTTCCATGTTAATTTACGCTGCGCTTTAATTGTGATTTGATCTATTTCAGATGGAGAAAGTTGAGTAGAATCAGCAATTGACAGAGTAATAGAATATTGGCTAGTAGGGGATATTTTATCAAAGTTGCCATAATTAAGAACAGCATAAGCAATATTTTCTCCTGCCTTAAATTCTACTTTTGAATTTTCCAAAGCGAAAATACCACCTGCTAAAGTGTTTTTATCCAAAGTAACCGGAACTGAAACGGCACTTGAAGAATTTCCGCGATAAACAGTAATCTTTATTTTACCATTATCAGAAGCGACCATATCAACATTCTGTTGAGTCGATGCAAAAGCCACATCCACCTTGTCTCCACTACTATAAAGGGCACCTTCTGCATCTGTATTACAAGATGTTAAAGCTGAAGCACAGACTGCCAAAACGAATAGAAGTCTAAATATATTTTTTTTCATATTCTCTTAATTATTAAAGTACAATTGGGTTTTGATCATTTTTAGTGAGACTTTCGTTCCCATCAAATTCTGATTGAGGCAATGGTAAAATAAATAAAGGAGAAGCAATGCCTGTATTCTTTGTTGATACCTTTTGAGTGTGATTTGAGCCTTCATAAACGCGACTGTAACCAAGTCCTAAACGTTGCAAATCAAAGATACGACCAGCTTCTCCCCAAAGTTCTACACGGCGCTGGAATAAAATCTCGTCCATCAATGTTACCAAAGGAGAATTTGTCTCTGCATTATAAGTTGAAGCATCTATACGACTAGCCAACCGAGCTGCGAAATTAGAATCACGTTTATCTCCTAATAAAGCTATAGTTTTACGAGCCTCAGAATACTGTTCCAGATGGCACTCAGCCTCAGCTTTAATAAGTATCATCTCTTCAGTCCTCATTAAAAGGTAATCGCCAGTACGTGTTGTAGCATCAGCCATTTTGAATTTTAGTTGACAGTAGCTTACCATTGAATTTCCAGACTGTTCTTGATCACTAGGTATTTCACCTCTAAACCATGCTTTCTTTCTCTCATCAGTACTTGGCATCAATTTATAAAGACCAGAACTAATACATTGACGAGCTTTAGAGCCATACATACCAGCTACATCAGCATCCATATGTGAGAAGAAACTAGCGAAACCAGACGTTTGGTCTTTTGTAATTTCTAATCCCCATAATACATCTGTAGCCTTAACACTATTATTACCAGCTAAATTACTTATTGAAGCAATAGAACGATCTGTCCGACTTAAAGCCACAGCAGCAGCAGCAGCAGCTTCTGCATACTTTTGCTGTGTTAAACAAAACCGGGCTTTCATTCCATTTGCAACATAATAATCAACATGTGAGCAATGCGTTTGAACCTTATTAACTGAGCCCAGTAAATCTATAGCTTTATTTATATCGCTATTAATTTGATCATAAACTTGTTGAACGGTTCCCCTTCCTTTGCCTATAGATCCAGCAACAGTTGGCTCTGTATAAAGAGGTACTCCTAAAGCTGTTTCATGTCCTTTATAAGTCTGTTGATATAGTTGGACCAAGTAATAGTATGCATAAGCACGCATAGCATAAGCTTGACCTACAATACTTTTAGCCAAGTCTTGATCACCACCCATTTTACCTTCAGATGCTGTAATGTAATTTACATTACTAACCATCGTATAATAAAAGTTCCAAAGAGCATAAGGTCTACCTGATTTATTAGTATAATCGCCATGAACATTTAAACGGTAATCTTCAAAGAACCAACCTTGCCCTTGTTCGTGCATCAAGTGATCTTCTGCCATTAAATCAGCAAGTAAGCTAACACCCATCTGTCCTGGATTCTCGGAACTCCAATTTGTACTCCAACCAGCAGTATACAATAAGCGATAAACTCCGTTAATTGCCGACTCAGCACTAGTTGCATCTGAAAAGATTGTAGAGCCAGACACCTTATCTGTTGGTTCTGTATTTAAATCATCTGAACATGAATTAAAAACTAAAAGCCCTATTAATGATAATATATAAAATTTATTTTTCATATTTATTCTCCCTTACTAAAATTTAACATTGACCCCAAAAGTAATTGTTCTTGTTGGAACATAAGCAAAATCCGTACTACCAGTAAAATTATATTGAGGATTCATACCTTTCAGATGACTTAGCATAAACACATTGTCACCTGTTGCTGTAAATCTTACAGATTCTACGCCAGCAGATTTTAGCCATTTTGAAGGGAGTGTATATCCTAATGAAATATTCTTAACGCTAAAATAAGAAGCATTAATCAAATCATTATCTGTGACAATATAACTTTTACCTATTTCAATTCTAGGAATATCAGTAATATCACCGGCCTGCTTCCATGCACGTGCTAAATTTGCACTCTTTGCCTGACCTACATAATTACCATAAAGGAGCGTTCTATAGACACTGTCGAGTATTTTACCACCAAAAGAATAAGTACAAAGAATACTCAAATCAAATCCTTTATATCTAAATTCATTTCCAATTGAGCCATAAAAATCCGGAATACGACTTCCTTGAATCTCCTTACAATCTGCAGCTTTTGTTTGATCGCTAGAAATGTATTTCTCACTTCTTTTACCACTAGCATCTGTATCCCAAACCCAATATAGCTGTTGACCTGTTGCAGGATCAACACCTGCTGCATTAGCTGTATAAAATGAGTTCAAGGTTTCTCCTTCCTTAATAATATAAGAACCTTTTATAATCTGTGGCTTATCAGCAAGTGCCAAGACCTTATTCTTAATTGTAGATCCCATTACTGTCATTTTCCACTTAAAATCAGTATTCTTAAAAATGTCAGCTGCTAAAGTAATATCCACACCAACATTACGCATGCTACCAACGTTTTTATTATAGCTATCAAAGCCAAGTGATGAAGCCATAGGATATTCAAGCAACATATCTGTAGTTTTGCGAGTATAAAATTCAACTGTTGCAGAATATCGATCAAAAATTTTAGTCTCTATACCGACATTCAAGTTTGCATTTTTTTCCCATTTCAATTCTTTATTTTCCAATGAAGAAATAACAGCTCCACTCATAGACGAGTTAGGGTAACCCAAATTATAAAATGATTGCCATGCATATAGACTACCAATATTATCATTTCCTTGAACACCATAACTAGCCTTAAGAGAAAGATTATTTAACCAGCTAAGATCTTTCATAAACGGCTCTTGACTAACACGCCAGTTACCACCGACAGACCAAAAATTACCCCAGCGATAATCCTTATTAAAGCGTGAAGAACCATCTGTACGAAAACTTCCCGATAAATAGTACTTGCCTTCATAATCATAATTTAAACGAGAGAAAACAGATTCAATCGCATAGTTATTCTGATAAGAAGAAGCATCTGTTATAGAAGTAGCTGCATCAAGTTCATATAATCCACCAAAAGGGAATCCTGTTTTTGTTGCTCCAAGATAATCATATGTATACTTATAAAATTCATGAGCTACCAAAGCATCAAAATGGTGCTTATCAAAAGTGCGGTCATAAGCTAGAATTTGATTAAATGTACTGCTATAAATACGGCCTGTTGATTTGGATAGATTTCCTTTAACACTGACAGAATTACCATTATATGGATTATAGTATGTCATGCCAGCAGAATTAACAAGATCAAAGCCATAATTAACTTTGAATTTTAATCCCTGTAAAAGACCACTTTTTAAGTTTCCAAATTCAGCATAAAGGTTACCATTGAGATTGTCACTTTTTGAACTATATTTATCATCATATAAAGTTGCTACTGTATTCCACTCTGCACTCGCTCCAGAAGGGCGATTCTTGCCATAGTCAAAAACCTTATCTCCTAAATTATTATACAATGTATTTCCGTTAGTATCTTTCTTGAATACAGGAAAGATAGGAGCCATTAGTTGTCCTGTATACCACACATTAGAAGATCCAGAAGTTGCTTCAACAGCTGTATTGCTTTCATTTCGTGAATAATTTGCACTTATGCCAGCTTTTAGCCACTTATTCACATCTGAATCAATATTCATACGACCATTGTAACGAGTAAATTCTGTAGTTTTCAGCAAGCCCTCTTCATTAAGGTAACCTAATGAAAACATATATTTTGTCTTTTCATTACCACCTGTAAATCCTAATACATATTCCTGACGCAATGGATTCTTAGCAGTAGCCTCATCGAGCCAATCTTCACTATATTTCAATTTAGCATCACTACGAACTTTACCAGTAGTTGGATCTATTAATTCTGCGATAGAATAATTAAATGGATTGTATTCCTGATTGTTACCTAGCATTGCTGTTGAGCCTGTTGCCATAGCCTGTAAAGCTGCAGCACCTGCGGCATCTGGGGAAACTCCATTATTAGATATTTCATTATTTCGGTATGACTGATAGATTGTTTCAAGATACCCTTTTTCGTCCATTGTTTTATATCGTTCAATAGCCCTAGAGGCAACTCCCCAACTCGCTTTTAAATCAACCTTCATTTTCCCGGTAGCGCCCCTATTAGTTGTTACCATTATTACTCCATTAGCACCACGTGCACCATAAAGAGCTCCTGCTGATGCATCTTTTAATACAGTAATAGATTCAATATCATTAGGATTTATTGAAGATATATTTCCATCGAAAGGAACCCCATCCACAACATAAAGTGGATTACTGGAAGCATTGATTGAACCAAAACCACGAATAATAACTGAGGAGCCTGCACCAGGTTGTCCCGACCCTGAAGTTGTCTGAACGCCAGCAACCATACCATCCAATGCCTTTGTTACATTAGCAACATTCCGGCCTTTAATTTTATCTGCTTTTATAACTTCTGCAGAACCAGTAAAGGACGATTTCTTTGCTGTTCCATAAGCAACAACTACAACTTCGTCTGTTACCTGAGCATTTGACTTTAACACAATTTTCATATTCGGTCTAATAGCAACTTCTTGGCTAACCAACCCAATATAAGAAACCACTAAAATTTTAGCAGAACTTGGAGTTTTCAAATCAAATTTACCATTTACATCAGTAATTACACCCATAGTAGTACCTTTTACCAATATTGAGGCTCCAACAACAGGTTGCCCATCATCTTCAGAAAGAACGACACCCGTGACCTTCTGATTTTGGGCAGTTACCAAACTTATGCCTACAAAAAGACATGTCAATAACAGCATTAATTTTTTTTTCATAAATTCTCTCTTAAAGTTTAACTTTACATTACTTGTTTCTTTATTCTAACAATTTGCAAATATATGAATAAAACCAAAAACATCAACTATTTTATTTAAAAAACCTTGCATTTATTACAATATGTTATTTTTTACCCTCAAAATATACTATATAACACATAAAATAGGCTTAAGTTTAGTGAAATACACTACTAATTGTAACATATAGAATAAACAAAATGTGATTTAAACGATATAAATTGATATTTATCGATAAAATATGTCTCATTCAGACGTCTTTTTGACGAAATTCATGAAAACTAATTTAATAACACTTAATCGTATGACAAGTATTAACATTATTAATCGAAGTTTTGAAATTCTCTGGAAAGTATAATGCGTTCTATTTGACACTTTTTAATAATTAAAGAGAGAATATTCTGATGAATTATTCAGATTATCTAATAATATAATCTGAATAATCAGAACAGACTATAAGAAAAGAGAGAAGATTAGAGAATGCTTAAAATATCATTTAAGCTTTTAATGGTATAAGTAGGTTGAAATTGAAGGTCTTTACGACCAGAATAGTTATAAAACATCTGATGCATGCCAACGCCTTTAGCCCCAACAATATCGGCTTCCCAGCTATCGCCAATCATAAGCGATTCTTCCAAAAGGGATTGAGTTGAAGAAAGAGCAAAATTGAAAATCTCAGGATAAGGTTTATGAACGTGAATATCTTCGGATAAGATTACTTTCTCAAAGTAATGAAAAATACCGGATGAGTGCATTTTCTGAAATTGAAGTTCACGAAATCCATTGGAAAGAATAAAAAGACGATATTTTAAAGATAAGTAATCAAGTGCTTCTTTTGCGTAAGGTAACAATTGGCTCTTGGTAGGAATCACAGAAAAGAAATCATCTGAATATCTTTTAGCCAGTACAGCATCAGACACTCCTACAGCTTCAAGCGGATAAAGAAAACGCTGGCTATTCAATTCCTCTTTAGTAATTTTACCGTCGCCATACTCTACCCATAGTTCCTGATTTTTTTTTTGGTAAAGAGTGTAAAAATGGTCAAAAGAATCAAAGTAACGATTAAAGCTATACTTCACATACATTTCATAAAATGTATCATAAGCATTTGCTTTAAAATGCCAAAGAGTATCGTCCAAGTCAATAAATATACTTCTATACATATTAAAGAATAGTTCTAAAAAAAGGGATCGCGTCTTTTATTTGTCGCAATCCCCTTATTCTATAAATAAACAGGTATTATTTAACCTGAATTACTAAATATCTAGATACGCTCCAGAATTCTTTTGGATTTGTTATCTTCAGGGTAAGTTGTCCCTTTTCGTCTTTATCCAAAGAATAAGAATTAGCAGGGTGGTTAGTCAACATCTCAGCATGTTTTGAATAAAGCTTAACCTCTTTTGTTGTACGAATATCAATCTCAGTAAAGTAATCCTTATTAAAATCTGCAGTTTTTAGAACTTGTCCACTCTTCAATATTTTCTGAGCTTTTAATTCTGCTTTTGTTCCGAACACAAACCAAGCAGTGTTAATAGTTTTGTCTTGTTCAGACAATGTTTTGGTCTTTGCAGTTGTCTCTTCAGTAAGAGTTTGAACATTGGCATTTAATCCGGTAACCGCCTGATCTAATTCCTGAATACGAATATTTTTAGCAGCAAGTTCAGCCTGCAATTCTTCAATCTGTTTAGCTTTTAGTTCCAGTTCTGTAGTCAAGCCTTCAATGGCCTTCTGTAATTGACTAGAATTAGTCTTACTATTCTTTAATTGCGATTTCAGTTTAGCAATCTGAGCTTTATTTGCTTCCATCGTTTTAGAGATAAACTGAATATCAGAAGCTATTTGCTCCTTTGCAGAAGCAGGATTTTCAGCAATCTTGCCTTTTTGCAAATCTACACGGCTTTCTGCTGCATTAATTTGACGAAAGCCTTCCTGAATTTCATTGAATGTTCCCATCATTTCATCCAGTTCATTGTTACGTTGAGTCAATTGCATTAAAAGAGAATCATTTTCAGATTTAAGATGGTCAGTCTGAGCCGTTTTTTTGCCGTCACAAGAAGCCAACATGGCTACGCATAAAGATAAAAATAATAGTTTTTTCATACGTCTTTTGTTTTTAAGTGAAGCTATTTTATAAAGTTTCTAATTATCAATTCCAGCCAACACAATTACAATTTCACCGCGAGGTTCCACTGTTGTAAAGTGTTCCACCAACTCTGCTAAGTTTCCACGGACGGTCTCTTCAAACATCTTAGATATTTCTCTTGAAACAGAAGCCTTACGGTCTACCCCAAAATATTCTCCAAATTGAATTAAGGTTTTCAATAAACGATGTGGAGATTCATAAAAAATCATAGTACGCGTTTCTGTTTGCAGAGATATCAATCGAGTCATTCGTCCTTTCTTCTGAGGAAGAAATCCTTCAAAAGAAAAGCGATCATTAGGAAGCCCAGAAGCTACTACTGCAGGCACAAAAGCCGTTGCACCAGGCAGACATTGGACTTCAATCCCATTTTTCACACATTCTCTAACAACCAAGAAACCAGGATCTGATATTCCCGGTGTCCCTGCATCAGAAATTAATGCCACAGTTTCGCCCGCCTTTATTCTATTAATAACGCTTTCCACCATTTTATGTTCATTAAACTTATGGTGAGATTGCATTGCGTTTTTAATTTCAAAATGTTTCAGTAATATACCTGAGGTACGTGTATCTTCAGCAAGAATCAGATCGACTTCTTTTAAAACTTTAATTGCTCTAAAAGTCATATCTTCTAAATTACCGACTGGTGTTGGTACAACATACAATTTTCCCATGCCTAAATATATAATGTTTCATATAATACCCCTTTTAACTTAATATATAAAGGAGTTAATCTCAAATTTAACATCTGTATATCTACACAAATATACGATATTGTCGCAAATGTAGAAATAAATAATATGCAAAACACAAAAAAAGTATTATTTTTGTAGACAATTAGTAAACAGTCACTAAAATTTTAATACGTCAAAGCACAATGGTAATATTTTCCGAAGATCAAATATTGGAAACACGAAGAAGAGGTCGGATTGAGGTTATTTGTGGTTCAATGTTCTCTGGCAAAACAGAAGAATTGATACGTAGATTAAAAAGAGCCCAATTTGCCAAGCAGAGGGTTGAAATTTACAAACCCGCAATTGACACACGCTATTCAGAAGAGGATGTAGTTTCGCATGACAGCAATTCTATAGCTTCAACTCCGATAGAATCGTCCGCAAGTATTTTGCTTTTTTCTAGTGATATTGATGTAGTGGGTATAGACGAAGCTCAGTTCTTTGACAAAGGCATTGTTGATGTTTGCAACAAACTAGCAGACATTGGCACCAGAGTAATTATTGCAGGACTGGATATGGATTATAAAGGAATACCATTTGGTCCAATGCCCGATTTGTGTGCAATAGCCGATGAAGTTTCCAAAGTACATGCTATTTGTGTGAGATGTGGTCAGTTAGCTTATATTTCACATCGTATTATAAAAAACGATAAACGTGTATTGTTAGGTGAAAAAGAGGAATATGAACCTCTTTGCCGAAAGTGCTATACCAGAGTTCTAAAGGAATATCCCGAATAAATTAACATTAATCAATTGAGTATATGCTTGAAAAAAAAATTACATTCGATAGTTTTATCCGATTCATCTTTGGTTTATCTATTATTATTGGGATAATACTTTTGTTCGATAAGTTAAGCGCTGTATTACTACCTTTTTTTATAGCCTGGCTCATTGCTTATTTCATGTATCCCTTAGTTTGTTTCTTTCAGTATAAACTAAGAATAAGAATCCGAGTCTTATCAATACTTTGCGCAATATTAACAGTTGCAGGTGTAATAACCGGATTATCCTTTTTACTGATACCTCCCATGATTTCAGAGTTCGGGAAAGTCAATAATCTTATTATGACTTATATATCAAACGGATCAGGAATTAACGTATTTCCCAAAATAGTTACTAATTTTATCAATGAAAATCTGGATGTTAAAGAGCTGAATAAAATTTTCAGTGAAGAAAATATAGCGAACCTAACAAAGAATGCATTACCTAAATTATGGACACTATTATCTGAATCTCTCAATATCTTATTTAGTGTTATAGCATCTTTCATTATTCTTCTTTACACAGTATTTATTCTTCTAGATTATGAAGCAATAGCAGATGGATGGGTTGAACTTATTCCAAACAAGTACAGACACTTTGCTTCCAATGTGGTAAGCGATCTTAAAAATGGAATGAACCGTTATTTTAGAGGGCAGGCATTTGTAGCATTGTGCGTTGCAATACTTTCAAGCATCGGATTTTTAATTATTGATTATCCATTAGCACTTGGACTTGGACTCCTGATAGGTATATTAAGCATGATACCTTATATGAAAGTTATAGCTCTTTTCCCTGCTTTAATATTAGGATTACTTAAAGTGGCTGATACAGGAGATAACATTTGGGTTGTTCTTGGCTCGGCATTGATAGTTTTTGCAATAGTACAAGCCGTTGAAGATTCTTTCATTGTTCCTAATGTAATGGGACGAATTACAGGACTTAACCCTGCTATCATTTTACTATCTCTTTCCATTTGGGGATCCTTACTAGGGATACTAGGAATGATCATTGCTCTTCCTACTACAACGCTCATGTTATCTTACTACCGAAGATACGTAATACATCGTGAAAAAATTATCGACACCAAAGAATCTGATTATCAAACAGAAAGAACATCCAAGGAAAAATAACTTGAATATTTTTTAGGGAAAAGTTTGGTTCGTAAAGAAAAAGCCGTATCTTTGCACCCGCTAAAGAGAACTAAACGATTGATTCGCTAGCTCAGCTGGTAGAGCACAACACTTTTAATGTTGGGGTCTTGGGTTCGAACCCCAAGCGGATCACCAGAAAACAAATGTTTTTCCCTAATGTAAAAGAAACTTTCTAAATCTTTGATTTAGAAAGTTTCTTTTTTAATTCTATATTTTAAAAATGCTAGTCGATTTTGCATTCTTTATAAAGAGGAAACCAATTGTTTTAGTTTTGTTTCAGCAATTTTCAGATTATACTTAAAATTGATAAGACGAGTAGAAGATTGCACATAACTTTCCTGCGCCTGATGCACTTCCAGAGAAGTGGTTTGGCCTAGTCTTAAGCGTTGCAAACTAATTTCTATATTCTCCTTAGCCAGTTGATTATTATCTTTCTCAATCTGTAACACCTGTTGCTGATTCTCAAAATCTGTGAGTGCGTTTTGCAGCTCTGTATTCATTTGTAATTTCACATTTTCCAGATCATATTCTGCAGATTGCAATTCTTTTTTTGCCACAGAAATTTTCCGTTTGGTTTCACCACCATTGAAAAGAGGGATAGAAATAGTTCCCCCTACTTGCGGACCTGAAGAACGATTCTTAAGAGTAGCCCCCTCTGAGTTTACTGATTGAGATAAATAATAGCCTCCTTTAAAGCTAAAAGTAGGTAAATAGGCCTTTTGGTTCTCTTTCAATGTTAGCCGGGAAATATCTATTTGTTTTTGGAAAGACAAAATACTGGAATTCGATGAGTTCAGTTTCTGAAGCAGTTCATCTTTATTGGGAATATACAAAAGCGAGATTGAATCAGAGACTTCAAATATCACTGTAGGGCCTTGTCCCAACATGCGATTTAATGCTTTTTGCGCTTCATTAATGGTATATTGCTGATTAATAGAATTCTCCATCGCCACATTCAAGTCTATTTTTGCCTGAAGCAAATCCGTTTTCACTAGTGAACCGGCATTAAAACCTGTTAACGCAATAGTTACACGTTCCTTATTGTAACTGATAGCCTCATTTATAGAACTCAATTGTTGTTTCTGTCTCACAATGTCATAGTATGCAGCAATTACGTTATACATCGTTTCAAGTACTTTAGACTGAAACTGCAGTTCGCCAAGAGATTGAATCTCGTTGAGCTTATTTTTAGTTACAAACATTTTTCCTCCGTCGAACAATGTCCACGACAGTTCAGCATTAGCACCTATTAATGTGTTCGATAGAGACGAATATTTGTTCTCTGTTCCACTGGAAAGCTTCTGATAAATATTATCATTGCTATAAGATCCGGAACCGTTAACATTTACTGTAGGTAACATTCCGGCATTGCCTGCGGTATTATTCATTTTAGCAATATCAGCATCATTGCGGGCAATCAATATATCAAAGTTATTCTTCAAGGTTATGTTAATCGCCTTTTCCAAAGTCAGCACATTCTGTGCCTGAACATTGGAACATAGCATCAATAAAAAGAATATATATTTCGTTCTCATAATTTGTTTTTATTTTTACTTGATAGAGCTATATAAGTCACCGGAATTACAAACAACGTAAGTATTAACGAGAATAGTAATCCACCTACAACCACAATTCCCAGAGGAATACGACTTTGGGCTCCTGATCCCAAAGCAAATGCAATAGGAAAAGCTCCGAAAATAGTAGCTAATGAGGTCATAAGTATTGGTCGTAGTCTGGCGGAAGCAGCTTCGAATGCAGCTACTCTTTTATTCATACCCAACTTGCGTTTCTGATTAGCAAACTCTACAATAAGAATACCATTCTTTGTTACAATTCCAATAAGTAATATCATTCCAATTTCAGAGAAAATATTCAGCGTCTGTCCACATATCCATAATGAAAGCATGGCACCTGCAATAGCCATTGGCACAGTAAGCATAATTATGAATGGGTCACGGAAACTTTCAAACTGAGCAGCAAGAATTAGATAAATCAGCAGCAAGGCTAATATCAATGCAAAAGAAATATTAGAACTACTCTCTGCAAAATCTCTTGATGAGCCCGATAAGGCTGTATTAAATGACTGATCCAATAACTTATCCGATATTCTTTGCATTTCTGCTATACCCTCTCCCAAAGTTTTGCCCTTTGCTAGATTAGCCGAGACAGTAGCCGATTTATAACGATTGTAATGGTATAATATTGGCGGGTTACTATTCTCTTCAATTTTTACCAGGTTATCCAGTTGAATCATCTCACCGGAAGCCGATCGTACATACAAAGAGGCAATATCTGCAGGAACATTTCTGTCTTCTCTGGCAACCTGACCAATTACATAGTATTGCTTGTTGTTCTTTAAAAAATATCCATAACGACTCCCGCTGTAAGCTAAGTCCAATGCATTAGATACATCCTTTTCGCTCACACCTAAAGTATTTGCTTTCAATCTATCTACAGTAATATTCAGTTCCGGTTTGTTGAATTTCAAATCCATATCCACATTACTGAATACCGGACTATTTTGTGCTTCATCCAAAAACTTGGGTAACACCTTATGTAACTTTTCAAAATCAAGATTTTGCAATACAAACTGAACAGGTAGCCCTCTGGAAGTTGATGTGGCAATAGTTGGTTCCTGACTCGGAATCACCCTTCCATCAGGAATAGTTGAATATATTCTCGACAACTTATCATATATTTTCTGTTGAGAGGCCTTTCTTTCTGACGGGTCAGAAAGGAAACAGATAACAGATCCGGCATTGGCACTGGAATTACCACCTCCTGCATATCGGGCAAGCACATATTTTGCTTCCGGAACAGAATCCATGCTAGTTTTGGCTATTTTATCTATCAGATCTTGAGTGGTTGTATATTCTGTTCCTTCCGGCGCCGTAATAGAAGTTCGTATATAACTATGATCTTCCAAGGGAGCCAGCTCCGATTTTAAAACTCTGGATAAAGAGAATATCAATACCAAACAAAATCCAAGAATAGAAAATCCTATCCACTTGTTTTGGATAAAGAAACTTAGTAATCGCCTGTATCCATTTTCCATACCTACAAAGAAAGGTTCACTCGCTTCATAAAATTTAGAATGATGAGAAGCCGATCCTCCTAACAGAACATTCAGAACCGGAGTCAATGTCAAAGAAACGAGAGCTGAAATTAACACAGCACTAGCCACTACAATTCCGAATTCCCTGAATAACCTACCTGTAAAGCCTTCAAGGAAGAGTACCGGAATAAAAACGATGGCCAGAGTCAGTGAAGTTGAGATTACAGCAAAAAGGATTTCCCTTGTTCCCTCAAAAGCTGCTTGCCACTTATCCATGCCTTTTTCTATACGTTTAAAGATATTTTCAGTTACCACAATACCATCATCCACCACCAATCCCGTGGCGAGAACAATTCCAAGAAGTGTGAGCACATTGATAGAATAACCCAAAATATACATAATGAAAAAGGTTCCGATTAACGAAACCGGAATATCCAGCAAAGGGCGTAAGGCAATGATCCAGTTTCTGAAGAAAAGAAAGATAATAAGAACTACCAGAAAAATGGCAATTAAAAGTGTTTCTGCCACATCATTAACTGATTGCCTTACAAATATTGATTTATCACGGGCAACACTTAACTCCACCCCCTTTGGCATGGTATGTTTAATCTGATCCAATCGTTTGTAAAATTCGTCGGCAATTTGAATATCATTTGCTCCTGGCAGAGGAATCAGATTCAGCATCACACCCGTAATGCCATTAATGGTTGAGCCGGATTCTTCGTTTTGAGGACCAAGCACAGCTTGTCCAATATCCTGCAAGCGAACTACCTGATTATCTGACTGTTTCACAATAAGACTATTAAAATCCGCTTCTGTGGTTAATCGCCCATGAGTTTTCACAATAAGCTCGGTTGCATTCCCACGTATTTTTCCTCCCGGCATTTCCACATTCTCTTTACTAAGTGCTGCATTAACATCTGATGCAGTAAGATTGTAAGCCGCCATTTTTTCAGGATTTAACCATAGGCGCATGGATGGTCTTTGCTGTCCGTAGATAGAAACAGAACTGACACCGGGAATAGTCTGCAACTTTTCCTGCAACACATTTTCGGCATAGTCACTTAATTCTATTGCATTCATTGTGCTGCTTTGAGCTGTTAACATGATAATAGGATCACTATTAGCATCCGCTTTTGTCACTGTGGGCTGTGAATCAATATCCTGAGGCAGACTTTTGGTTGCCTGTGAAACTTTATCACGTACATCATTTGCAGCTTTTTCCAAATCAGCTCCCAGATTGAATTCTACCGTTATATTACTGGTTCCTATTGCTGATTGGGAAGATATGGATTTTACACCTTCAATGCCATTGATTGCTTTTTCCAGAGGTTCCGTTATCTGAGACTCAATAATCTCGGAATTGGCTCCTACATAAGATGTTTGTACAGTAATCACCGGAGGATCTATGGCAGGATAAAGCCTTACTCCAAGAAAGTTAAAACCAACCACACCCATAAGTATGATCATTAGGCTCAGAACAATAGAACCTACAGGCCTTTTTAGGGCAATATCTGAAATAGCCATGATTATTTAGTTATGGTGGAGTATGACAATTTTGATTTTTCTTTCAAGAAAAGTATGCCTGAAGTAATTACTGTATCACCTGGTTCAAGGCCTTCGGTAACTTCTACCATCGAAGATTTGCGAATGCCCGTTTTTATCGTAACTGAATGCGCTTTTCCTTTTCTAGCCACAATTACACTTTTAGTATCTTCTTGTGGAATGACTGCCTGTGAAGGAACCATAAGAGCATTTAGATTTTTTCCTAATCTTAATTGAACATTCGCAAAGGCTCCCGGAATCAGTTCTTTAGAAGATGAGGAAATCACTGCTCTTACTTTAAGATTCCGGGTAGAGTTGTCTATTCCTCGTTCGGTAGCTATTACCGTTGCGTCATACAATTTGTCATCATTATACATAGTAAACTTCACCTTCATTCCAGTGGAAATTTCTGAACCGTACTTTTCAGGAACGTAAAAGTCCAGTTTCAGTTTATTACTTGTACGAATAGTAGCCAGCAATGTGGAAGAACTGACAACGGCACCTACACTTATGTTACGTAGACCTATTGTTCCATCAAAAGGTGCCCGGACTTCGGTTTTACGGATCAAGGCTTTTTCTTCTTCTATATTAGCCTTTATTGTATTTACCTGCAAAAGAGTTTGTTCGTAATCATTCTGACTGATACCATTTACTCTTATTAATTCGGTTTGTCTTTTATAAATACGTTGTTGAATAGTAAGTTGTGACTTTAACTTTTTAAGGGTAGCTTGCAAATCGTCATCAAAGAGTTTTACCAGCAACGTTCCCTTCTTTACAAATCTACCTTCGGGTAAATTGATATTCACGACCCTACCGGTCACTTCATTTTTTAAATCTACTTCATCATAAGCTGACAAAGAACCGGTGACTGTAATATCTGAAATAAGTAAAGACGGTTTAACAACAAATGCATCTACCTTCTTTTGAACCTTCTCTTTCTTCTCCTTTTTTTTATCTTCTGAATTAAACAATCCCACTTTTATAAAAAAAGCGGTTAGAAGTAAAAGCGCTATAGCAATCCCGATATTTGTCTTTTTTTTCATTTTATTGAATGACTTTTTATGAGATAAAAGATTTGTTTCAACAATTTGAATACTGAGAAGTTCTTGTTTTATTTCCCAAAGTCTGCCTAGTCATCTCTTTTATCAGATACCTTTAATTAGCTTTTTCTTTATCCTTAGTATTGACCAGCAAATATAACCACAAACATTTATAGTTTCCTTTGTTTTATATTATATTTTTATTAAAAAGCTATTAAAAAAAGAGGTTTCTCAGAGTCTGCTAAATTGATATTTCTCAGAAATATTATAATCAGGACTGAAATAGATCTATCTGAATAAAAGAATATTCATTACCTTTGTGCTTTCTGATAATCAACACAATACATAATGGAAAATCAAATTATTGAAGATAAAGTATTTAAAGGTACTAATTATCTGGAAGAACCACTACTTAAAATAGAGTACGAAAACTGTTCATTTATTAATTGTCAATTTATCAATGCTGATTTATCTAACATTACATTTATTGATTGCCTTTTCGATAAATGTGATCTCAGCATGGCAAACATAAAAAGCACTGCTTTCAGAGATGTGAGGTTCTTAAATAGTAAAATGGTTGGATTGAATTTTGAAGAGTGCAACAGCTTTCTTATTTCTTTTTCGTTCGAAGAATGTGTTCTTAGCCTGGCTTCTTTCTTCAAGTTAAAGATAAAAGATACCCAGTTTAAAAACTGCAATTTACAGGAAGTCGATTTTACTGAAACAACTCTTTCTAATTCTGTTTTTGATAACTGCGACTTAACCAGAGCTATCTTTGCAAGAACAAATCTGGAAAAAGTTGATTTCCGCACTTCATACAATTATTCCATTGACCCGGAAGTGAATAGGATAAACAATGCAAAGTTTTCTAGGATTGGAGTTCTCGGGCTACTTGATAGATACAACATTGACATAGAATAAATTAGATTAGTTTTATTCATCTAGCCCAAATCAGTAAGAGTCATTCCGTACAAGAATAGCTGGGCACTCAAATGAAGTCTCATCAGTTCTCAATGAGAACTGATGAGACTTCATTTGAGTGCCCATGGGTTCACAGACGAGGGCTTACTAATATATCAAATTCGGGATCGTTAATAGCCACCACTAATCTATTAAACAAGAAAGAGAAGTACGCCTATTAATTGCATAAAAGAAGTTACATAAGCCGTTAAAATAGAGAATAATTGAGAGAACAAAAAAGCTACTGAGCTGTTAGTAAAATTATAGTCTAATCAATTAATTCTATAACTATGACTGACGTTATTAATATAAACACACTAATGTGTAATCCCGAAACAGGAATATGTGAAAGCCCGGAAACAAAAACGGAAACCAGTGATTTGATTGTTTCTCCAAAAAAAAACGCAGTGCACATTCTCTACTTTTCAGATCCAGTTTGTTCTGCTTGCTGGGGCATTGAACCTCAGTTGAGAAAGCTAAAACTAGAATATGATAACTATTATGAAATAGAGTATAGAATGGGAGGTTTACTTCCCAGCTGGGATCTTGATAGTAAGAATAAAATAAAAAGTCCGGTAGATCTGGCTCACCATTGGGAAGAAGTAGGCGATTATTACGGAATGCCAATCGATGGTGATGTCTGGCTGGAAGATCCATTGTCCTCATCTTACCCTCCATCAATAGCCTTTAAGGCCGCACAACTGCAAAACGAAGAACAGGCTCGAAGCTTTTTCCGGAGAATAAAGGAGATGTTATTCCTTGAAAAGAAGAATATAACCAAATGGGAATGGATAGAGGAAGCAGCTCAGCATGTGGAACTGAACACCGAATTACTGAAAAGAGATTTTGAAGGAGAAGCACAAAATCTATTCAAGGAAGATCTTAACATAAGCAAGAATATGGGTGTAAGAGGATTTCCAACGTTATTCTTTTCTAATGCAGAGGGAAAACGGATTGTACTGTATGGTGTAAGACCATACAAAGATTTTGAAGAAGCCTTACTTAAGTTATGCCCACAAGCCATTAAGAAACCTATAAACAAAACCCATGAAGGACTTTTTGATTACTATCCTACCCTAACTACCCATGAGTTTGCGGTGCTAACTGACAGACACGATAATGATGCATTAGAGATTTTAAACAATCTGTATAAGTTAAAATTTATAGATAAATATCTATCAAAGAAAGGAACATTATGGATAAAAAAATGAAGAATGCAATAAAGGTCTTTTATAACTGAGACAAAATAAACGAAAAAGCTTTCTTTTTATAAGGAAGCTTTTTCTATACAAAAGAGGAAAGTAAGGGAATAAATATTTATTTTGATAATGTAAAAAGCCTAAAGATAGTTCTAAACTCTTTTTTTTTTGTTATTTTTGCGACAGTATGCATGTCTGGCTACATTAATGCCGGGATATAAATAAGGCCGATGAAAGTAATTGATTTAATAAAGAGTAATAACAAGACAGCTTTTTCGTTTGAAATATTGCCTCCGATAAAAGGTACAGGCATTGAAAAACTGTATAATTCAATAGATACATTAAAGGAATTTGACCCTAAATACATCAATATCACTACTCATCGTAGTGAATATGTATATAAAGATCTGGGCAATGGATTGTTTCAACGTAACAATGTTCGCCGCCGTCCCGGAACAGTGGCTGTTGCTGCTGCCATAAAGAATAAATACAACATAACAGTTGTGCCTCACATCTTATGTAGTGGATTTACAAGAGAGGAAACCGAATATGTATTACTCGATCTTCAATTCCTTGGCATTACTGAACTGCTGGTTCTCCGTGGCGACAAAGCAAAACATGAATCGTCCTTCGTGCCTGTTGGGAATGGTTATTATCATGCCATTGAACTTCAAGAACAAATCAATAATTTCAATAAGGGAATATTTGTTGACGGTGAACAAATGAAAGAAATGTCGCAACCATTCTCTTACGGAGTAGCCTGCTATCCAGAAAAGCATGAAGAAGCGCCCAACATTGACACTGACATTTACTGGTTAAAGAAAAAGATGGAGGCAGGAGCTGAATATGCCGTGACTCAGCTTTTTTATGATAACAGGAAATTCTTTGATTTTGTAGAAAGAGCAAGAAAAGCAGGTGTAACAATACCTATCATCCCAGGAATAAAGCCTTTTGCCAAACTGTCTCAGTTGAGCATTGTTCCAAAAACCTTTAAAGTAGATATACCAGAGGATTTGGCCAATGAAGCGATGAAATGTAAAGACGATGCAGCAGCAAAGCAACTGGGTATTGAATGGTGTGTAGAACAGTGCAAGGAATTGATGGCACACGGACTTCCAAGTATTCATTTTTATTCAATTGGGGCTGTAGATAGCATCAAAGAAGTTGCCAAACAAATATATTAATATATGTTTTTCAGAGACGTTATAGGGCAAGAAGAGGTAAAGAAGAAATTCCTTTTAGAAGTGAAGGAAAATCGTATTCCTCACGCACAGCTTATCTGTGGTGCTGAAGGTATTGGAAAATTACCTTTGGCCATTGCTTATGCCCGATATCTTCTCTGTAACAATCGCACAGAAGAGGATGCATGCGGTGTATGCCCTTCTTGTGTGAAACTGAATAAACTTGCACATCCCGACCTGCATTTTGTTTTTCCTATTGTTAAGAAAAAGAGTGGAAAAGATGTTGTTTGTGATGACTATATCAAAGAATGGCGAGAATTTGTGCTGAACAATGCTTATTTTAATCAGAACCACTGGCTGAATGAGATGGGAGCAGAAAATGCTCAAGCCATTATTTATGCAAAAGAAAGTGATGAGATTGTAAGAAAACTAAGCCTAAAAAGTAGTGAAGGTGGTTACAAGGTGATGATTATCTGGCTCCCGGAGAAGATGAATGCCGTTTGTGCCAATAAACTCTTAAAAATGCTTGAGGAACCACCTGCAAAAACTGTTTTCTTGCTGGTTTCAGAAAATCCGGATCTGATGCTTTCTACAATTTTAAGCCGTACACAGCGGGTTAATGTTCGTAATATTGAGGAAGAGAGTATTGCCGAGGCTCTGAGAAAAAGCTTCGGATTAACGGAGAATGATGCGCAAACCATTGCTCACGTTTCCAACGGTAGTTTTATTCGTGCCATGGAAACTATTCATCTTAACGAAGAGACGAAACATTTTTTTGAACTGTTTGTTAGCCTGATGCGCCTCTCTTATCAAAGAAAAATCCGGGAGATGAAAGCCTGGAGTGAAGTGCTTGCCGGAATGGGCCGCGAGCGACAAAAAAACTTTTTGGAATATGCTCAACGGATGATTCGTGAAAATTTTATTTTCAACTTTCACTGCAAAGAGCTCACATACATGAATATTGACGAACTGAATTTCGCCTCTCGTTTTGCACCCTTTATTAATGAACGAAATGTAGAGGGATTGATGGAAGAATTAAGTCTGGCACAACAACATATAGAACAAAATGTGAATGCAAAAATGGTCTTTTTCGATTTTTCATTGAAAATGATTGTTTTGTTGAAACAATAAACATTATAAAATGGATTATAAATTAAATAACGGAAGCGGGAAACTATGCTGTAAAGGCTGCTCCCGACAAGATAATAAACTAAATACTTACGACTGGCTGGCGGATATCCCCGGAAGCAGCGATGAATCTGATCTGGTCGAAGTACAGTTCAAGAATACGCGCAAAGCGTACTATCGCAACAGTAATGGTTTAAAACTGGAAAAAGGTGACACCGTAGCTGTGGAATCTACTCCCGGACACGATATAGGGACAGTAACGTTGACAGGTAGATTGGTCCCTTTGCAAATGCTGAAAACAGGATTTAAGCCAAATACTGAGATTAAACGTGTATACCGTAAAGTAAAAGCGGTAGACATGGAGAAATATGATGAAGCTAAAGCCAAAGAGCATGACACCATGATTCGCTCGAGACAAATTGCAGCAAATCTGAATCTAAATATGAAAATAGGCGATGTGGAATATCAAGGTGATGGTAACAAAGCTATATTCTATTATATTGCCGATGAGCGCGTTGACTTCCGTCAACTTATTAAAGTATTGGCTGAGACATTTCGTGTTCGCATAGAAATGAAACAGATTGGAGCCAGACAGGAAGCCGGTCGAATTGGTGGTATAGGTCCTTGCGGAAGAGAATTATGTTGCGCTACATGGATGACTAATTTTGTTTCTGTATCAACCAGTGCGGCAAGATTGCAGGATATATCACTTAATCCACAAAAACTGGCGGGACAATGCGCCAAACTAAAATGTTGCATGAATTATGAAGTAGACACTTATGTGGAAGCACAAAAGCGTTTGCCTTCAAGAGAAATGGAACTACAGACAAAGGATGGTACATTCTATTTCTTTAAAGCTGATATATTGGGTAATCAGATTTCATATTCAACCGATAAAAACTTTGCAGCCAATATTATCACCATCTCAGGAAAAAGAGCCTTTGAGGTTATTAATCTCAATCGTAAAGGAATTAAACCAGACAGTTTGCACGAATCAGAAAAGAAACCTGAACCTCCTAAGTCTATTGACCTTTTAGATCAAGAAAGCCTCACTCGTTTTGACAAACGAAAAAACGGTAATGAGAATAAAAATATCAGAAAACCTGAGAATGGAAACAGAAACAGACCTGAGAATGGAAACAGACCTGAAAACAGAAACAGGAATGAAAAAGTAACCAAAGGTGGTAGCGAGAACGTGAATAAGAATGAAGGTGGAAATAGAAGTGAAATCAGAAAAAGGCCTGAAATAAGAAACAGGAATGAGAATATAATAAAGGTTAACAGTGAAAACGCTAACAGAAAAGACAATGAAAATGTGTCAAAGAGTGAAAGCGAAAACAAGAATGAGACCGGAAACAGAAACGAAAGTGGAAACGCTAATAGAAACAGACGAAAAAGAAGGCCAAACAATAAACCTCAACAGCGCGATGACAAGCCACAATCTGAAAAAGAATAAATTCACTCTGCTGCTATCACTCCTTGTTTTAGCAGCTTGTGATTCCAATACAATGTATCATTCTTATCTTCATCTTCCCAAAGAGGGATGGGGAAAGAGTGATACTCTCACTTTTAAAGCTCCTATAGCAGACTCTCTTGCTACATATCGCATCTCAGTAGAAGTGCGTAACCGTGATGATTATCCATATAGCAATCTATATCTATTTATCTCACACAACACACAGGATAGCACTGTATTTGTAACTGACACGGTAAAATATACACTTGCCGACAAATCAGGAAAGTGGTTGGGAACAGGGCTTGGCGACTTATATCAGTCAGCCAGCAGTTATACTTTTGTTGCTCCCAGACGTTCCGGCAATCTAACATTCAGAGTTACTCACGGGATGCGTGATAACACTTTGATGGGAATTAATGATATTGGTCTGGAAATAAAGCGAGAAAAATAAAGTCTCTGAGTCTATTTTATCAAAGCCTTTCTGACCTTCCGGCATCAATCCTTAAAAAGATAAATAAAAGGATTGTAAAACCCCATAATGAAGATCCTCCATAGCTAAAGAAAGGCAGAGGTATACCAATAACAGGTGTCAGGCCCAACACCATACCCACATTGATAAAAAGGTGAAAGACAAAGATACTGACTACAGAGTAGCCATAGACTCGTCCAAAGGCTGAAGTCTGCCGTTCAGAAAGAACAATCAGGCGGAGTATCAGAATAAGGAATAGCACCAATACAATAGAAGACCCTACAAATCCTTGTTCCTCTCCTACTGTACAGAAAATAAAGTCAGTATCCTGTTCAGGAACATATTTTAGCTTTGTCTGAGTACCATTCAGGAAACCTTTGCCATATATTCCACCTGACCCTATCGCTATCTTTGATTGGTTCACATTATAACCAGCTCCTGTCAAATCTTCCTCCATACCCAACACAACCTTAATACGGATCTGCTGGTGTGGTTCCAGAACATTATCAAACACATAGTTACTAGAGTACAAGAATCCAACTGAAGCAATAGTAAATATAGATATTAATAAATACCCTTTATTTCTTTCTGTCAGTGAAAGAAAAAACAGATAAACAGAAGCTATTAAACATAAAGAAAGTAATACCCATACCAGATTGAAAGGAATTACATATTTCGAAAAAAGGAAAGCCAAAAGAACGACCAATACACTTACACCTATAATATTACGAACAGGAGGCCAGCGTTTCATGTACACCCAAACCATACCTCCGGCAAACAAAAGTATCATTGACAATACAGCAAATTGCCCTATAGACGTTGGAGTGTTAGTAATCATTTCATCTCCAAAGCGTATACCAACAATAAAAAATATCACGGCACATACGCCCGAGAACAGAATGGCACCAGGCATTCCTTCTCTATAAAGCATAAAGAAGAAGGCCAGATAAACTAAAGCCGAACCGGTTTCTCTCTGCAAAATAATGAGTCCCAATGGTGCTAAAATAAAAAGGGCCAACATTGAAACACTTTTCAGTTTCTTTATATTGAACGAATAAGAGTTTATATATTTAGCAAGAACAAGCGCAGTTGCAAACTTAGCGAACTCAGCAGGCTGCAAACTTACAGGTCCTAGACTAATCCAGGAATGGGATCCTTTCACATCTCTTGCTAAAAATATCGTGGCAAAAAGTAAAAATAACATTCCTACATACATAATGTAGGAGAACATGTCATATATACGCTCTTCAATCATCAGCAACACAAAACCTAGTCCAAAAGAACAAAGGATCCACATTAGCTGTTTTCCACCTCGGGTTCCAAAACTCAGAAAATCAGTATCTCCATAATTGTAACTGGCTCCACATACGCTAAACCAGCCACAAATAATAAGTATCAAGTAGACGGCAATAGTTGCCCAATCTACCGATTTCCATAAACTAACGCGTCTGGGTTCCATAGGATATTACTGCATTACTAAGACTTTCAACTAACTTTTCTCTTTCAGGAGCAATCTTACCTTTAAGATAACGTTCCATCATCAACGCTCCGATAGGAACAGCATACGTTGCTCCCCAACCACCATTTTCAATATAAACACAAATAGAAATTTTAGGTTTTCTCATTGGTGCAAATCCCATAAAGACAGAGTGGTCTTTTCCTCTATTTTGCGCTGTACCTGTTTTTCCACAAATCTCCATATCAGGCATATAGTTGGCACGGGTACAGGTTCCATGTTCTACAGCTCCGCGCATTCCCTGAATGATATAAGAATAGTACTTCGGATCAATTGTAGTATGTCTTGGAAAAAGATAAGTACTCTCCAATTTACCTCCTATAATATTCTTTACTACATGCGGAGTTATAAAATGTCCTCTATTCGCAATGGTTGCTCCTTCGTTAGCAATTTGAAGAGGAGTAAGCAATATTTCTCCCTGTCCAATAGCTGTATGGATAATTCGTAAGCCACCCCACCGACCTTTTCCATATACCTTATCATAAAACTTAGCATTGGGAATAAGCCCTCTTTTTTCACCCGGGAGATCCACTCCCAGTTTATATCCAAATCCCATTGATACCATGTGATCTTTCCAGACTGTTAGCGCAGAATCCGAATTAAGATACTTCTTGTTATCAATCATCCGGTATAATCCCCAACAAAAGTAAGAATTACAAGATGTTGCCAAAGCTGGCACCAATGACAATGGAGAAGGATGTGAGTGACACCCTACTCTAAGACCTGGCACCACAAACCCATGATAACAAGGGAAAGCTGTTGCCGGACTAATAATCCCTTCCTGAAGAAAGACTAAAGACTGAGCCGGTTTAAAAGTAGATCCCGGAGGATACGAAGCCATTAGTGCTCTGTTGAAAAGAGGTTTTCTGGGATCTCGTTCCAAAGCCATGTGATTCTTTCCTCGCTGACGCCCAACCATATCCGCAGGATTAAAAGTTGGAGAAGAAACAAGACAAAGGATTTCACCTGTTTCTGGTTCAATTGCCACTATCGCACCAATCTTTTTCCCCATAAGTTTCTCTCCAAACTGCTGTAAATCAATATCAATAGAGAGTTTTAGATTCTTACCAGGAATAGGTTTCTTATCTAGTTTACCGTTCAAATATTTCCCTTGAATACGTCCATGCGCATCCCGGAGTAAAATCTCTACGCCTTTATGCCCACGAAGTTGCTTCTCATAGAACTTTTCAATTCCTTGTTTTCCTATATAGTCTCCACGAACATAATAATCATCGTCTTCTATATTTGCCATGGAAGCTTCTCCTAAATCACCTAATATATGAGCAGCCGAACTATATGAATACTGACGTATAGAATGTTGCTGAACGTAGAAACCACGAAATTTAAAAAGTTTTTCTTGTAAAACACTACTCTCTTCTGCGGAAAGCTGAACCATAAAAAGTTGGTTAGTAAAACGTGAATATCCAGGATTCTTAGAACGATCCTTGATATCATTCATTCTTTTCACAAAATATTCTTTGGTGATATTTAGTGTCTGGCATAGATCCAAAGTGTCAAGATGATCTATTTCTTTCGTTACAACCATCACATCATATGCCGGTTGATTATAAACCAACAACTTATTATTTCGATCATAAAATATCCCTCTAGAGGGATATTGAATCTTGTTTAGAAAGGCATTGCTATCAGCATTTTTTTTGTAATCCTCAGATAATATCTGAAGAACAAAAAGACGCATAATAAAAACAAGCACTACCGAAATGGCAATGCCAGCAATCACATATTTCCTTTTTTCTAAATTATAATCTCTAGCCACGTCTATTTTTTAAAACCTTCAATACCCATAATACACAAAACGGTAAGCAAAGAACTCGCCCCTATTTTGATTAGTAAAACGTTCAGATCTAACAAGGAAAAGGATTCGATCATTAATAATGCAGCATGATGAAATAGCACACATATTGCCACATATTTAATAAAGGAAGAAGCACCAATTGTTTTTATTGCAGGAATAAACTCATCAGTACTGTCACGCTGAGTAAAAAGACGCAGAAAAACTGGCCGGATAAAAGCAATAAAAGTAGCAGCTGCAGCATTCATGCCAGGAGTATCAGAAAACATATCAACTAATAATCCGATAGAGAATGCCCACAACATCAATTCACTTCTTGATGTTCCAGATGACATCTTTAAAATCATGTATATGTAAATGAAAGGCGTTGCATATCCTGCAATATGTACATTATTTAGCACCAAGACTTGAATCAACACCAAGGCTACGAACCACTCTATACGTCTTAAATATGTTATAATCATTGTTGTTTATTTGCCATTTCTTCAAGAAGTCTTCTTTCCATCGGATTTGATTTGGGCAACACCCTCACACTACTTAATTTCCCAAAATCTGTAGCTATCCGAATTTTGAGTTGATAAGAAAGTCCATCCTTAGAGTTACCTATATGATCTATCGTACCAACCATTACACCCGCTGGAAATACATCTGAATAGCCACTGGTTACTAATGTATCTCCCAAACTAAATTTAGCGTGCCTTGGTAAATCATTTAAATATGCATATCGAGAATCACTTCCTTCCCATCTCAATGTTCCAAAATAACCACTCCCTAATATTTTACATCCTATTCTGCTCTTAGTATTCAGCATAGATAAAACTACAGAATAGTTAGGAGTTGTCATATACACAATACCTACTACTCCATTCCTGTCAATAACCCCCATTTCGCTGTGGATACCAGCATTAGATCCTTTATCCAAAGTCAAATAATTATCTGCCTTTGTAAGAGAATTGTTTATTACATTAGCCTTAATGACATGAAGATCATTAATCGCTTTATCTTTTATACTATCCACATCCAAAGAATCCACACCCCGTTCTTGCAATTCCTTTCTCAGATTTGTAATTTGTTGTTCCAACAACATATTACGATCAAGCAAATCTTCATTTGCATCCTTTAAAAAGAAGTAAGAAGTCACAGACCCTTTTAATTTATAAATTTCACCTGCAGCAACATTGCTTGAAGTGAAAAAAGAGCTTTTCTGGTAGTGATTAAAGCGAAACAACAAAGTAAAACTAGTAACCTCTAACAAAATGAAAAGGAACCAGTAGTTGTATTTTATAAGGAAATTCAGTAAGTTCCGCATATAATTCCAATGTACTAACTAGCCGATGTACGGACATGTCTAATTAGTACCAAAGGTACATAGACATATCAGCACATCGGCATATTTTATTTTTATCGCATCAAGAATGAGAATCTATCAACATTCTTCAACGCTACACCTGTTCCTTTTGCCACAGCATGAAGAGGATCTTCTGCTATGTGGAAAGGGATATTAATTTTGTCTGTTAAACGTTTATCAAGTCCTCTCAAAAGAGCTCCACCACCGGCTAAGTAAATACCGTTATGAACGATATCTGCATATAATTCAGGGGGAGTTTGTTCCAATGCACTAAGAATAGCTGTTTCCATTTTTGCTATAGACTTCTCTAAACAATGAGCAATTTCCTGGTAACAAACCGGAACTTCCATAGGAAGAGCTGTCATTCTGTTAGGTCCATGAACAATATAATCTTCAGGCGCATCTTCAAGTTCAGTTAATGCAGCTCCTACATGAATCTTAATTTGTTCAGCAGTGCGTTCACCTACCTTAAGATTATGTTGACGTCCCATATATTCCTGAATATCAGAAGTAAGATCGTCTCCGGCTATACGTATGGATTTATTTGAAACAATACCACCTAATGAGATTACTGCAATTTCAGTAGAACCACCACCTATATCAACAATCATATTTCCTTCCGGAGCTTCAACGTCTATACCAATACCAATAGCTGCAGCCATTGGTTCAAATATCAAATAGACATCACGTCCACCCGCATGTTCTGCAGAATCACGTACAGCACGTAATTCAACTTCGGTACTTCCTGATGGAACACAGATAACCATTCTCAAAGAAGGAGAGAAAAATCTGTTGTGTGTATTCATCATCTTAATCATACCACGCATCATTTGCTCACATGCATAGAAGTCAGCAATCACACCATCACGAAGAGGACGGATAGTTCTGATATTCTCATGTGTTTTTCCATGCATCTGACGTGCCTTTTCACCAACGGCAATCATTTTGTCCGTACGTCTATCTAAAGCAACAACAGAGGGCTCATCAACGACTATCTTTCCGTTGGTGATAATGATGGTATTGGCTGTTCCCAAATCCATCGCTATTTCTTGTGTAAAAGAAAATAATCCCATTTTTTATTAATGTTTAAAATGTCTGAAACCTGTCGTAACCATAGCTACGCCATTTTCATTACAATAATCAAAAGAAAGTTGATCTCTTACAGATCCTCCAGGCTGAATTACAGCTGCAACCCCTTCCTTATGTGCTATTTCCACACAATCAGGGAATGGAAAAAATGCATCGCTAGCCATTACAGCACCTTGCAAATCGAAACCAAAGGCTTTCGCCTTTTCTATAGCTTGTTTTAATGCATCTACACGAGATGTCTGACCAATACCACTTGCCAAAAGCTGTCTCCCTTTTGCCAGAACAATGGCATTTGACTTACTGTTTTTCACAATCTTGTTAGCAAACAACATATCTTCGATTTCCTGCTCAGTAGGAGCCTTATCAGTTACAGTCTTAAGATCTGCAGGAGTTTCTATTTTCAAATCCCTGTCTTGAACTAAAACGCCATTTAATAATGAGCGGAACTGTTTCTTGGGAAATTTAGCTTCCTTGCGAACCAAGACTATACGATTTTTCTTTTGAGTCAGAATTTCCAAAGCATCAACATCATAATCAGGTGCAATGATTATTTCAAAGAAAATTTTATTTATTTCTTCTGCTGCAGTCTTATCAATCACAGCATTCGTAATCAGCACTCCACCATAAGCAGAGACAGGATCAGCAGCCAATGCATCAGCCCAAGCTTCAGCCACAGTAGGACGTGAAGCTATACCACATGCATTATTATGTTTTAATACAGCAAATGTCAATTCTTCGAATTCATCAATCAAATCAACAGCTGCATTTATATCAAGCAAATTATTGTATGAAATTTCTTTTCCATGAATCTGGTCAAAAATTGCATCCAGATTTCCAAAGAATACACCTTTCTGATGAGGGTTTTCACCATATCTAAGTGATTTCTGTTCGTTTACTGAGCAACGAAATGCAGAACCATCTTCACCATCAAAGTAATTAAAAATAGCAGAATCATAATGTGAAGAAACAGCAAATGCCTCTTTGGCAAACCAACGACGTTCTTCAATAGAGCTTGTAGCTCCATGTTCCATCAACATATCTGCCAATGGTTTATATTGAGCCTGAGAAGCTACGATAACAACATCCTTAAAATTCTTAGCTGCTGCACGGATTAATGAAATTCCGCCTATATCAATTTTTTCCACAATTGCAGCCTCTCCAGCACCCGAAGCAACAGTTGCTTCAAAAGGATAAAGATCAACTATGACCAAGTCAATTTCAGGAATTTCATATTTTTCAATTTGTTGAAGATCTTGCTCAACATCTCTACGACACAAAATACCACCGAATACTTTAGGATGAAGAGTCTTTACCCTGCCACCTAAAATTGATGGATAAGTAGTAAGGTCTTCTACAGCCTTACAAGGGAACCCCAGAGATTCAATAAACTGACGTGTACCTCCTGTAGACAGGAACTCCACTCCTTCCTCGTGAAGTTTGATGATTAAATCATCCAGTCCTTCCTTATGGTAAACCGACACGAGAGCGGTTTTAATTTTCTTTGTTTCAGACATTTAATTGCATATTAGGTGTTTTCGATGCGCAAAGGTACAAATTATTGTTTTATCAAGTACATAAACAAGGTAGGTTTTATGAATATTTTCACAGTTTTTTAAAAGGAAAGACAAAAGTCATATCAAAGTCTAAAATAAGTTGAATAAAAACAAGGAAAAACAACACAATCTTAAAAAAATGCGTTCTCTTTATATCATGAATCCAAAATTACATCTCCCATAACAGAATGTTTTTTCTAAATTAAGTTGAGTCTTAAATTAGCTTAAAGCACCCCTGTTCACAGTCTGCCTACAAGATCATGAAATAATATGAAAAATAGCAGAAACAGAATTTTTTAGTTAAAATAAGAAAAGGCACCCAAGAGTGGAAGCCTCCTAAATGCCTTATTCTTAAAATGTAGCGGGACCCAGGATTGAACTGGGGACCTCATGATTATGAATCATGCGCTCTAACCGGCTGAGCTATCCCGCCATTTCTCAAATGCGGTGCAAAGGTAAACAAATCTTTGAAACCTGCAAAGTTTTGCCGATCTTTTTTCCTTTTTTACAGCTAAAAAGAATACTTTTTTTTAAAAAACAAGAGAAAAAGCACACAAAATGAACCCTATATACCTCTAATTTAAAAAAAAGTCTCTATATTGCCCAACAAAAAAAACACGATCACTATGAAAAAAGAGAGAATACATATAGAGTATCTTTTAAACGCATCTTCACGTAGCATTTTATGGAATGCAATAAGCACTCCCGTTGGCTTAGAAGATTGGTTTGCCGACCAAGTTCAAATGAGAGAAAAGATCTTCACTTTCACTTGGGGAAAGTCTGAAGTCAGAAAAGCTGAAATGATTGGGACCAGAATAAATTCTTTCGTTAGGTTTCATTGGTTAGACGATGAAGATGATGAAAAAAGCTACTTTGAGTTCAAGATGAATTACAATGAGTTAACGGGGGATTTTGTTTTAGAAATTACAGATTTTGTTGATCCGGAAGAGAAAGATGATCAGTTCGAACTATGGAATTCTCAGATTGACACACTCAAAAGAGCATGCGGAATGTAATGCTCCAATCTATAAAAATAATCAAAAGTATGCGGGAACATCTTTTTTTATACTAATTTTGTCGGATAAATGTACAAGGTAAGAAAAAGATGCTACGCATAAAAAAATTAGATATATTTATTATCAGGAGTTTTATACTCCTATTTTTAGGGACATTCTTCATTTGTCTTTTCATCTTTATGATGCAATTTTTATGGAGATATGTCGATGATTTAGTTGGTAAAGGATTAGCAATAAGCGTTCTATCGGAATTTTTCTTTTACGCAACACTAACATTAGTGCCCACAGCTCTTCCTTTGGCCGTATTGCTGGCCTCTTTAATGACTTTTGGAAATTTTGGTGAGCGGTATGAATTACTAGCTATAAAAGCAGCCGGAATATCATTAATGAGAGTAATGCGCCCCTTAATGATATTTACTATTTTAATTTGCTGCACTTCATTTTATTTTCAAAACGTTATTGCACCCAAGGCGCAGGTAAAGTTATGGACTTTGCTTATCTCCATGAAGCAAAAATCACCAGAATTAGAGATTCCAGAAGGAGTTTTCTACGATGAGATTGAGGGTTACAATCTTTATGTAAAGCATAAAAATAAGGATACCGGAGTTTTATACAACATAATGATTTATAATTTCTCCGATGGGTTTGACAATGCTCATATTATTGTAGCCGATTCCGGCAAACTGGAAATGACTGCTGATAAAAAACACTTGAATCTGCACCTATATAGCGGAGAAATGTTTGAGAACCTCAAATCTCAAAGTGGTTCAGTAGAGAATGTACCTTACCGCAGGGAAAGCTTTAGAGAAAAGCATTCAATCATTGAATTCAATGCCAACTTTAATATGGTCGATGAAAGTTTCATGAACAATCAATACCAAAGTAAGAACATGATTCAACTTCAAAGTTCGGTTGACTCAATGACTCATATAGTAGATAGCATTGGACACACATTTTATAAAGAAGCAAAAACAAGCACTTATCGCCCTGTAGCAGGACTCACCAAAGAAGATACACTCAAAATCAGGAAATCGAAATTATCCGCTATAAATACAGACAAGATATTTAATAACTATTCATTAAGCGATAAACAGCGAATTATTGCAAGCGCATTAAGTAGCTCTCAGAACATTGGCAACGACTGGAAATTCAAGAGTCTTAATACTGCCGAAACAGATGAGCGTATAAGAAAACATGAAATGGAATGGCATAAGAAAATAGCACTGTCCTTTTCCTGTTTAATTTTCTTTTTCATTGGAGCTCCGTTAGGTGGTATTATCAGAAAAGGAGGTCTGGGGATGCCTGTTGTAGTATCTGTTTTAATTTTTATTATCTATTACATTATAGATACTACTGGATATAAGATGGCTAGGGATGCAAAATGGATACTATGGACCGGCATGTGGATCAGCTCATTTATTTTAGCCCCGGTAGGCATATTCTTTACCTATAAATCGAATAATGATTCAGTAGTACTGAACGCTGATACATATATTAACTGGATAAGAAAGGTGATAGGTATCCGGGATACCCGCCATCTATCTAAAAAGGAGGTGATTATTCAAGACCCGGATTATCAAGAAGAAAGCGAGAATCTTAATTTGTTATATAATGAGTGTGAAGAATATATCTCAAGGAACAGATTAAAACGTGCACCCAACTATTTTACTACTTGGAAAAACAATGAAAAAGACGAAGAGGTCATTGCGATCAATGAGTACCTTGAAAGAATCATTGAAGACTTGGCAAATAGTAAAGATGCAAAAATATTAGGTACACTGAACAACTTTCCCATAATGTCTGTTCATGCTCATAGATGCCCATTCAACATTCAGGCGCTTAACACAGCCACCGGGGTATTACTCCCAATCGGAATTATATATTACTTTCGTATATGGGCTTTCAGAATCCGACTATATAAAGATCTCAAATTAATTAATAAGGTAAGCAGAGATCTACAAGATATGATTAGAAAACAATTAGCAAACAACTAAAAAAAATGGAAGAAATAAAACTAAATACAATAGAAGAAGCTATTGATGACTTTCGTGAAGGAAAATTTATAATCGTTGTAGACGATGAAGATCGTGAAAACGAAGGTGACTTTATCATTGCCGCAGAGAAAATAACGCCGGAGAAAGTCAACTTCATGTTAAAGTACGGACGCGGAGTTTTGTGTGCGCCCATCACAGAAGAACGCTGTGAAGAGTTGGAACTAGATATGCAAGTTTCTTCCAACACCTCTATATATGAAACTCCTTTTACTGTAACTGTCGATTTACTCGAAGGATGTACAACGGGAGTTTCAATGCATGATAGGGCAGCAACAATTAAAGCATTGGCTGACCCGACAACAAAACCAAGCGATTTTGGACGTCCAGGGCACATAAACCCTTTGAGAGCAAGAACACGTGGAGTACTTCGACGTACTGGTCACACAGAAGCAACTGTTGACATGGCTCGTTTAGCAGGCCTCTATCCAGCGGGAGCTTTGATTGAAATCATCAACGAAGATGGAACAATGGCCCGACTTCCGGAACTTATGGAGGTAGCAAAGAAATTCGACATTAAGATTATTACCATCAAAGACCTTATTGCTTATCGCCTAAAGATGGAATCAATAATTGAAAAAGGAGAAGAAGTTGATATGCCTACTAATTTCGGGCATTTCCGTCTTATCCCCTTCCGCCAGAAATCAAATGGGTTAGAGCACATCGCATTAATAAAAGGAGAATGGACAGAAGACGAACCAATTCTGGTTAGAGTTCATTCTTCTTGCATGACTGGTGATATCTTTGGCTCCTGTCGTTGTGAATGTGGCGAGCAGCTGCATAAAGCAATGGCCGAAATTAATAAAGCCGGAAAGGGTGTTATCATTTACATGAATCAAGAAGGACGTGGTATCGGACTAATGAACAAGATTAAAGCATACAAGCTTCAGGAAGAGGGATTTGATACTGTTGATGCCAATCTGCATTTAGGATTTAACGCAGACGAACGCGACTATGGTGTCGGTGCAGAAATTCTTCGTGAAATTGGTGTACGTAAAATGAGATTACTCACTAACAACCCAGTAAAAAGAATTGGGCTCGAAGCCTATGGATTGGAAATTGTAGAAAATATTGGGATTGAAATAACTCCCAACCAGTACAACGAGCGATATTTAAAAACTAAAAAAGAACGAATGGGGCACTCACTTCATTTTACAAAGTGATACAAGACTCTAGACGATCAAGGCATTTGGTCAAATAAGATCAGCAATTCGCTTTCTAAATTCATTTATTTTATGTTATTTTGCATCGCGAATAGACCAACTATAAACAAGTTTAATTATGAACCAACTTTCAGACCGTTTGAACAGCCTTTCTCCTTCAGAGACTTTAGCTATGTCTCAGAAGAGCAATGAGTTAAAAGCTCAGGGCATTGATGTCATCAACCTTAGTGTAGGAGAACCAGATTTCTTTACTCCAGACCATATTAAGGAAGCTGCTAAAAAAGCTATTGATGACAATTTCTCATTTTATTCTCCCGTACCAGGCTACTTGCCTCTTCGTAAAGCTATTGCAGCTAAATTAAAGAATGAAAATGGCCTGGATTATAAACCTGAACAAATTGTTTGTTCAAATGGAGCAAAACAATCTGTATGCAATACCTTATTGTGTATTATTGGCCCGGATGACGAAGTAATTATACCGGCTCCATATTGGGTTAGCTATATTGAAATGGTAAAACTAGCTGAAGGTAAGAGCGTTATTGTTCCTGCAGGCATAGAGCAAAACTTCAAAATCACACCAGCTCAATTAGAAGCAGCTATCACTCCAAAAACCAAAGCTATTATTCTTTGTTCTCCATCCAATCCAACAGGTAGTGTTTATAGCAAAGCCGAATTAAAAGGATTAGTCAATGTATTAGTGAAATATCCCAATATCATGGTTATTGCCGATGAGATTTATGAACACATCAACTACATCGGAAAGCATGAAAGTATTGCTCAATTTCCAGAAATTAAAGAACGTGTTGCTTTGATCAACGGAGTATCTAAAGCCTATGCAATGACAGGCTGGAGACTTGGTTTTGTTGCAGCTCCTGAATGGTTGGCAAAAGCAAGTAATAAACTCCAGGGACAATATACATCAGGCCCTTCTTCTATTGCACAGAAAGCATCTGAAGCTGCATTTGCCGGAGATCAGGCACCTGTTGAAGAGATGCGCAAAGCATTTGAACGTCGCCGCAATCTTGTTCTTGGATTAATAAAAGAAATCCCGGGACTTGAATGCAACACTCCTGATGGTGCTTTCTATGTATTTCCAAAATGTAACACCTATTTCGGAACATCATTCGGAGATCGTAAAATCAATGATTCAGCAGATTTAGCTATGTACTTATTAGAAGAAGGACACGTAGCTTGTGTTGGCGGTGTTGCATTCGGAGCACCTGAATGTATCCGTTTATCTTATGCTACATCAGACGAGAATCTGGTAGAAGCTATCAAAAGAATTAAGCAAGCACTTGCAAACCTGAAATAAAGAATACAAGTATAGGATTATCCTCCAAAGGATAATTCCTGTACTACCACCTATAAATAAAAAAGGCTATCTCTTTTGAGATAGCCCTTTTTATTTACCCTTAGGATTTTTAATTTGCAGGGTGTATTGCTTCTGAAGGACAAACATCAGCACAAGTTCCACAATCTGTACAGATTTCTGGATTGATAGAATAGATATCACCTTCAGAGATAGCTTCTACTGGACACTCATCAATACAAGTTCCGCAAGCAATACAGTCATCACTAATTACGTAAGCCATTTTCTTTAATTTTTTAATATTAGTACTAATTTGTTCAGCAAAAATAAAGATTAAATTCTTTTTCCAACTATATTTCATCTATAATTTATCATAATTTGTATTTTATCTAAATAGAGAAATTACAAATAGGTTTTATTTGTTTCTTTCCTGCAATAAGAACAGCACTTCATCGTTATACTAGAAAATAAGAATTGTCTAAAATTGAAACGTGCATTAATCATATTAATTTCTTTTGCATTTGCCCTCAGCATTAGTGCGCAAATGAAAACTATTCAGAACCGACCTTATATTGACCAAAGGAGGCTACATTATGGTTTCATGATTGGTATACACACCCAGGATCTGAAATTCATAAACAATGGATTTATCACAGAAAATGGTGAATCATGGTTTGCAGACGTAGCAAGTTACTCTCCTGGGTTTAGTGTTGGTGTATTAGGTGAGCTCTATTTAACGAAGAGCTTGGCACTTCGTACTATTCCCACCCTTCATTTTGGCGACAAGGTAGTTATATTCAAGGAGCAAGCCAGTAAAGAAGAGACTAGGCAGCAAATAAAATCCACTTACCTGTCTCTCCCGGTAGATTTAAAATTCAGTGCAGAACGGTTCAACAACTACAGGCCATACATCATGGCAGGCATTAACCCCACCATTGACTTAAGCATCAAGAAGAACAGCACACTGTTGCTTAAAAGCGCAGACTGTTACTTAGAAGCCGGCGTAGGATGTGATTTTTACCTTCCTTATTTTAAGCTTATCCCAGAACTTAAATTTTGCTTTGGACTGAGTAATCTTTTACAGTCTGTCAGAACAGATTTAAATGATAAATCGCTCTTAAAATACACACAATCCATCGATAAGATTAATTCCCGGATGATCGTATTGTCTTTCTATTTTGAATAAGCTGTCTACTTCATTGATTTATAAATCAGTTCTTGTATATTCGTTCTTATATTCATTTTCGACAATTTATTATCCGATCTATCAGGATAAGTACGATTACTCAGAAAAACATAAACCAAGCCATTAACAGGATCTACCCAGCAACATGTTCCTGTAAAACCGGTATGTCCATAGACTGCAGCCGGAGCAGAGACGCAACAAGGACTATTATTCGGATTTGAGGGAACAGGTTTATCATATCCCAAACCTCGCCTACCACTTGCTGATGCTGTTGTCGTGAAGAGTTTGCATGTTGCTTTGCTCAAATAGCGCTTTCCATTTAATTCACCTCCATTAAGCAACATCTGGTACACCTTAGCAACATCATGTGCAGAGGCAAACAATCCGGCATTACCTGACACTCCCCCCAGGAAGGCTGCAGCCTCATCATGCACGAATCCCTGAATAGTACCTCCTCTTAAGAAATCATTCTTGACTGTAGGCACAATATCCTCTTTATTATGTGTACGCAAAGGCAGATAGCACATATGATATAGCTTCATCGGAGCATAATACTCTTTATTCAGAAATTGATCCATAGACATTCCACTAATAGTTTCCGCTATTTCTTTCAGGACTATAAAGTTAATGCAACTATATACATATTTCTTTGCTTTCAAAGGAGCCTGAGCAATCATATTCATTGCCGCTTCGTGAAACTTCTTATTCACATAAAGATTTTCAGCCACATGCATAGTAAACTCATCCGAAGGAGTAGCTGAGGTCCACCCCTCTTTAAATTTAAAAGAAGAACTGGCATAAGTATTCTCATCTGCCTTTATGCTATGCTTTGAATCCTTCTTTGCCACAAATAAAGGACTCTCATAACTGGTTTCATCTATCGCAAGCCGATAGAATGGAAGCGAAGGCGGCAAACCTGTTTCATGAAACAAAAGTTCCTTTATTGTAATATCTTCTTTATCTGTTCCACGCAGAAACGCAAGATATTTAGACGCTTTATCTGTGAGACTAAGCAGACCTTTATCATACAGTTTCATTATAGCAAGTAGTGTTCCCGTAGTCTTCGAAAGAGAAGCAAGATCATACATGCTTGTCGATTTCACTTTCTGATCTCCATCGTAGGTATAATTTCCAAAGTCTTTATCATAAACAGCTTTACCATCCTTGAGAACCAATACCTGACAGCCAGGGAAAGCCTCAGCTCTGATACCGTCCTTAACAATGGAATCAATACGCGCCAAAGTGGTAGAGTTCATCCCAAAATCTTCCGGGGTGTTGCGGAAATCAGTATTAGGATTGATTGTTACTCCATCACCGGGACTGTAGAGAGTTCCCACACTTGCCGACAAACGCCCGTCAGCTGCGGCCTTTGCAAAAAGTACGTTACCCACCTGAGCCTGAACATCATTATCGGCAGAATGTCCCAACACAACGGCTGAAGCAACAGAGAGAGGTATCTGAAGCTGTTCCATAGCAGTAAATGGAGTAAAGAACACATATACTGCAGGCTGACTGACTGAAAGCGCTGAGAAAAAGTGAAGATAAGGTTTCAAATCTTTATCAGTTATGCTTACTATTACCCTTTTGTGCAATGACAACTCATGTTTCATTGCCTGCATCAAAGAATCATTCATTTCATAAGTCAACTGATAATATTTCACCGGTGCATATTTTTTCACCGTCTCCACAAAAACAGAATCCGTAGAATACCCGCCTACATTCACCAAAGCTATTTCATCATACGATGTCCGGAAAGGAAGTTCCTGTTCCCTATTACCCAGAACAGTTATAGCCGCCATTCTGAGTTTATGAATCAGTGCTTCTGAATTTGCCGTATTGATACGTTCTTCCAAACCGGACAAGCTAACCTTAGGAGCCTTTGTCAGTCCTAATGCATACTTGTAGAGCAATACCTTTCTACACTTTCTATCAATATCTTCCTGGCTTATTTCACCATTTTTCAATGCTTTAAGTACACTTTGCACCTCTATTTCCACATCCTGAGGAGCCAGAACCATATCATTTCCAGCCAGCAATGCGTGCAAACAAACTCTATCGGCAGAAGCCACACCCTTCATGGCCAAAGCATCAGTAAAAATGAGTCCCTGAAAGCGCAATTCATCAGCTAACAAACCGTAAACAATATTTCGTGAAAGAGAAGAAGGGAACAGCTTGTTAGGTTCCATGATAGGAACCTGAAGATGCCCCACCATAATACCTCCTAATCCAGCTTTAATGTATTGCTTGAAAGGATAAAGCTCCACACTATCCAATCGTTCCCTGGTAAAAGGCAATATAGGTAAAGCTAAATGAGAATCAACATCTGTATCACCATGCCCCGGAAAGTGTTTTGCAACTGAGAGTACTCCATTACTTTCCAGTCCCTGAGCATAAGCTATTACTTTATCGGCCACCGCATGTGGTTCCTCTCCAAAGGATCGCACATTAATCACCGGATTATTAGGGTTACGGTTTACGTCGGCAACGGGAGCAAAATTCACAGTAACTCCCATCTCTTTACATTGCCGTGCAACCTCTTGTCCATATTCATAAAGCAATCTATCATTCTGAATACATCCTAGAACAACATTTTTAGGAAATACCGGCGTATATTTTAATCGCATGGACAGCCCCCACTCTCCATCAAATGTAATCATCAATGGAATATCGGCCAGCGACTGTGCTAAATTGGTCAACTGAGCCTGATTCTCCAAATGTCCGCCCGAAAATAGCAATCCACCTATCTTACTTACGTGAACAGCTTTGCGAATTACTTTTTTATTCGCTTTGGTCATCTCCGGTGCCACAGTATAAATAAAAAGCTGACCCACTTTTTCTTTTTGGCTCATTCCGGATAACGTTTTTTCTACCCAATCCTGACAAGTCTTTTGCTGTGCGACTTTATAGACCAACAAAGGTTCTACCTGAGCCCTCATTGCTATTGCAAATAAAACAGCAATAGCTACTGCAAATGTTCTTTTCATTTTTGTTATTTTCTTTCAAAATTCAGGTTTAGCTTTCCTACGTAAATGCCATTCTTCCCAGCCTGAGTTACAGGAATTTCTTTGCCATCCAGGTTCTTGTAATATACAGCGGGGTCAATCAACGAATGTGAATGTCCACCAAGAATCAAATCTATATTCCGTGTTTTAGCAGCCAGTTCTTCATCACATTCCGGATTATTAGCCGACGCTTTCCAACCTAAATGTGAAAGACAAATCACAGCACAGCAGTGTTCATGACCTTTCAAATACGCTGCTACCTTATTGGCCACAGCATAGGGATCTTCATAAATAATGCCTTCACACTTCTCTGCCTGTACAAGTCCCTCCATTTTAGGGCTTAATCCAAATATCCCTATTTTCATTCCTTTACGTTCAATAACAACATAAGGTTTTACAAGGTTTTCCAGAACTGTACCTTTCACCTCATAATTCGCACATACAAACGGGAATTTTGCCATTTTAAAAAGACGAGCCATATTATCAAGCCCAAAGTCAAACTCATGATTTCCTATTGTAGCGGCATCATATTCCATTTCATTCATCAGCTTAATCTCCACCTCACCTTTAAACATATTGTAGTAAGGAGTTCCCTGTGAGAAATCACCGCAATCAAACAATAGTAAATCTTTATCCTCAGCCCTCATTTGTTTAATAAAGGAAGCCCTTCTCACATATCCTCCTTTATCAGCCTGATCCTTGTTGGCATCATTCTTGTTAATGGGTTCAACATGGCTGTGAGTATCATTTGTATGAAGAATAGTCAACTCTTTTACCTGCTGAGCAGAAAGATCAAAGCATATAATTATCGATGTTATTAACAATAATAGTTGTTTCATAATATTCACTTTTTATTTTTTCACCTGAATTCTGCCGTCTAATTCAGAAGTAATTGTTTCACCTTTAGCTGTTTTTCCTTTCACATAATCAAGAAATATTTTTCTTATGGTAGCACCTTCCGGGCAAACACGCTTTTCTGCTCTTAGAAAAGAAACCAAGCCATCATTCCCTTCTGCCAGATAATCAATTGTTGCCACCGTATAGACCTTCTCATCATCTATCTCTTTTCCTCCAACAGAAGCACCAAGTAGTTCTGCATTATACGATTTTGAAATCAACAGTTTCACATGGCTAACACCTTGACCACCCACTTTCGCAATATCATTGAACAAAGATTTCAAATACTTTCCTTTCAGGCTAAGGATACAGAGAGTGTTTTCAAAAGGTAGTATTTCATAAACAGTGCCAAATGTGATCTCCCCTTTGGGAAGATTGCTCCTCAACCCTCCCAGATTAATAACGGCAGCATCAACTGTTTGCCCCGGAATAGAGTTTGAGTAAGTCCATAGAACATCTGCCACAAGGTTAGACAGAAGACTTTCCGGATGTCCCGATGTCATATCTATTTCACAAGTACCTATCACTGGTGACATTATACTATCTACTTTCAACTTGTAAGGAGCCAACACGGCAACAGCATTACTATCGGGTGCTTTATCATAAGCATCTGTTATTACCACCTTACTTCCCTGCACATTGGCCAACCTGTAAGTAGACTGACAAGCGGAGAAAAAAAACATCCCTGTTAAACAGAGAATTCCAAAAGTTTTATTTAATTCAAATGTACGCATATATACTTCGTTTATACTGCCAAATATATAAAAAAAATCTTAGATATTTGGCTATCTGACAAATAATTCGCACCTTTGCATCGCTTTCGCGCAATCGCTGTCAAAGAAGAGTTACTTGATATGTTGCGTTGTAACGATAAAACATTTATAAAAAACAAAGCAATGGATTTTATTAAAATTGCAGAAGAAGCATTTGCTACCGGGAAACAGCACCCAAGCTTCAAAGCTGGAGACACTATCACAGTAGCTTATCGTATTACTGAAGGTAACAAAGAACGTGTACAGCAGTACCGTGGTGTTGTTATCAAAATTTCAGGTCATGGAGACAAAAAACGTTTCACTGTTCGTAAAATGTCCGGAACTATTGGTGTAGAAAGAATTTTCCCACTAGAATCTCCGTTCATCGATAGTATCGAAGTGAATAAAATTGGTAAAGTTCGCAGAGCTAAATTATATTACCTTCGCGCTCTTACCGGTAAAAAAGCAAGAATCAAAGAAAAAAGAGTTATTACTACAAACGCTTAATTCTCTGTTTCGAGATAAAAAAAAGAGGAATCTGCTAATAGCGATTCCTCTTTTTTATTTCTCTCCTTCAATGTACTCATCCAGAAAAAGATTCTGTCCGTCGAACACAGCATACGAGAAGAAGTTTATCCAATCACCAAGAATGGTAACCCGTGAAGTGGAAGAAAGCATCAGATCGAGCATAATATGCCGATGCCCATATATAAAGTAATTTATCGTTGGGTGCATTTTCAGATACTCTTTCGTATAAAGAACAAGAAACTCTTTATCTTCACCCATATAGTCAGGCTCCTTGCCATCCACTCTTTTCATCCGGCTTTTCTTAGCCCAGCTAAGTCCCAGCTCCACACTCCAGCGAGGATGCAAAGCCGAAAACAAAACCTGAAGCGTATGGCTATGGAACAGACTCCGAAGCAGCTTAAATGATTTATCAGGATCACCAAGTCCATCACCATGAGCCAGATAAAACTCTTTCCCCATAATCTCCGTGGTTAATGGTTCACGGTGAAGAATCAGTCCGCATTCTTTTTCCAGATAATCACCACACCATATATCATGATTACCTATAAAATAGTGAATCTCAATTCCGGAATCAGTTAATTCAGAAAGCTTTCCTAGAAAGCGAGTATAACCTTTGGGCACAACCAACTTAAATTCGTACCAGAAGTCGAACATATCTCCTATCAGATAAATTGCGGCAGCATCGTGGCGAATACTTTCCAAAAAGTTCACCAAACGGCGTTCTTGCGTACGGCCATGTTCTATAGCGCGCGACCCAAGATGAGCATCCGACAGGAAATAAACCTTTTTCGTCATCAGTCTTCGTTTATAAGAACCCTAGTTCCAGCTTAGCTTCGTCACTCATCATCTCTTTATCCCATTCAGGCTCAAAGACAATATTAATGGTTGCAGAAGTTACCCCCTCCACAGACTCCACTTTTTGACGAACATCTTCCACAATAAAATCTACAGCAGGACAATTAGGAGCAGTCAGTGTCATATCGATAACTGTATCTCCACTCTCTGCAACATCTATTTTATAAATCAATCCGAGATCATAGATATTGACCGGAATTTCGGGATCATATACCGTTTTTATCATCTCAACTATTTTTTCTTCAATTTCAAACTTAGTCATATCAGTTAATTTATTTCTGCAAAGATATATATTATGAATTAATCTCCAAATTAAATACGACCTTCGTCCACATAGCTGTAGTATCGGCCATCGCAAACAATAACATGATCGGCCAGGTTTATGTTCATGAAGTTACCCGCTTCCCGAATCCTGGTGGTCAGCTTGTCATCTTCCACACTGGAACGCACATTCCCCGATGGATGGTTGTGACACAGAATCATAGAAACAGCACGCTTCATCAATGCTTCTCTCAAAACACACCTCACATCCACAGATGTTTCGCTAATGCCACCGGAACTAATCTTTATCTTATCAATCACCTTGTTCGACTGATTCAGAAGTAAAACCCAGCACTCTTCCGTAGGCAAATCGCACATCAAGGGATGCATCAGGTTATAAACATCAGTTGAACAGGTTATCTGATTGCGTTCCGTCAGTTCAGCGAGTTTTCTTCGCTTTCCCAACTCAGAAGCGGCTACCAGAGATATTGCCTTTGCCGGGCCGATGCCTTTAAAAGCACACAATTCATCTACGGAAAGTTTTCCAAGCTCATTCAGATTGTGATTGCACGAGGCCAGTACCCTGCGCATTAGTTCCACCGCAGTTTCCTCGGTATTGCCGGAGCCAATAAGGATAGCCAGCAATTCAGCGTCCGTTAAGGCACCGATTCCTTTTTCCAACATCTTTTCTCTGGGCCGATCTTCTTCCGCCCACTGATTAATAGTCAGTTTTTCTTTCATAGTACTTCATAAAAACAAAAAATACGAATTCCGTAGGTGAACTCACACTAACAGAATTCGTGCTTTTATTATAAGGTTATATATCTATTATTTATAAAAGTTCTTCTCAAACGCTGAGAATTCATCTTTCTTCAACACAACTCTTTTCCACCAAGCCAGAATAAATCCGGAGCCATAACCTGTTAGCTGAATAAAAGAGGCAACGACAGAAATCAGCCCAATCTTAAACTTCCGGGTCTGCAAAGAGGCATCAATAAGAATAATCAGAGCATAAAATAGAATAGGAATTATCCCCAAAAGAGTAAGGCACGAAACAATTAAAAGGAACAAAAGTCCTGCTGTGAAAACAGCTGGTAAGAGATGAACCAGTTTTAAAGATTCAGGGTATTTTTTAAATAGATTAATACGGGCAATACCTGAGTTATGAACCTGTTTAAAGAATTTCCTCAAATCCGTACGGCGTTTGTGATAAACCCAGGCATCAGGAAACAACCGGCAAATGTAATTGCTTTTAAAAATACGGATGCTAAAATCAATATCTTCACCAAAACGCATTTTAGAGAAGCCCTCCAGCTTCATATAGACATCGCGTTTTACTCCCATGTTAAAGCTACGAGGATAGAACTTATCCAGTTTCTTCTTTCCACCACGAATACCTCCTGTAGTAAAGAAGGAAGTCATTGCATAGTTTATTGCCTTTTGCATATCCGAAAAAGAATTATCCGCACGGTCGGGGCCACCAAAGGCATCCGCCGGCTCCCTTTTCAGTCCGGCCTCAACTGCATCGAAATATCCTTCAGGAATAATACAATCCGAATCCAGGATGATAAGGTAATCCCCTTTGCTACGTTCAGCCCCAAAATTACGAGTCTGACCCGGACCGGAATTGGGCTTGAAGAAATATTTCACATCCAAAGCCTCGCTATACATTTTCACCACCTCCTCACAAGGAATGACAGATCCATCTTCTATAACCAGCACTTCAAAATCCTTAAAACGCTGTTTTGTAAGACTCAAAAGAAGTTCATTCACTTCATCCGGACGATTATATACAGGAATAATAACGGAGTAGAACATAGTCAGATTGGTATATAGCAAAATCCCCTCAAGAAGAGGGGACTAAATATTTTATAATCTATCAGAGAGATTAAGCTTTCACACGACCTTGGTAAGAACCATCGCGAGTATCTACTTCAATAAGTTCGCCTTCATTAACAAACAAAGGAACACGTACAGTAGCGCCAGTTTCAAGTGTAGCTGGTTTAGTAGCGTTTGTAGCTGTATCGCCTTTCAATCCTGGTTCGGTGTAAGTTACTGCCAAAACCACCTTTACAGGAAGTTCTGCAAAAAGAACTGTTTCAGTTGAAGCATCAGAAACAACTTCCACCACATTACCTTCTTTCAGAAAATCAACGCCTGTAATCAAGTTCTTAGCAATAGGAGCCTGATCATATGATTCCTGATTCATGAAAATATAATCTTCTCCTTCTTTATATAGGAATTGAAAAGGACGACGCTCAACACGTACATCTTCCAATTTGAAACCAACCTGAAATGTACGGTCAATAACACGACCAGATACAACGTCTTTCAACTTTGTACGCATGATAGTATTACCTTTCCCTGGTTTTACATGTAGAAATTCAATGCAGAAATAGAGCTTTCCGTCCATACGGATACAAGTTCCGTTTTTGATGTCTTGTGAATTGATCATACTTTTTTTCTTTAACTATTTATATATCTATTATTTTACTTGTTTTATACGTTTCGGGTGCAAAAGTAATCTAAATAGATAAAAAACACAAAATGTTTTGACTAAAAAAGGTTTATCTCTTGGTTAATATAAAAAAAGTCTCTATTTTTGCATCCCGATTCCGATTCTGAATAATAACAATAAAACATATAAGTAATGAAAAGAACATTCCAACCCTCTAACAGAAAGAGAAAAAACAAACATGGCTTCCGTGAAAGAATGGCTTCTGCTAATGGTCGTAGAACGTTAGCTGCTCGTCGTGCTAAAGGAAGAAAGAAATTAACCGTTTCTGACGAATACAACGGAAGATAATATCGGTTTTAAATACGAGATTATAAAAGAAGTAAAGGTTTTGCAATAAGAACCTTTACTTCTTTTGTTTTTTATATTATCTTTGAGCCGCATTTGAAAGACAATATTTAATCAGCTTATGACTATAAAAGAATTCTTTTCCTTCAAAGAGAATAAATACCTGTGGTGGAATGTGATAGCAATGATTGTTTTAACCGGTCTGCTAATATTCCTTGTACTGCAAGGTATCGATGTCTATACCCAACATGGAAAATCCGTGTTAGTTCCCAACCTAAAAGGGATGAATGAAGAGGAAGCACAGGTGATGCTCGAAAATCGCGGTCTAAATTGTATCGTGGTAGATTCCGGGTACGATAAAAACAAACCTTCCGGCTGTATTCTTGAACAAAATCCATCAGATGGTCAGCATGTAAAGAAAGGAAGATCCATATACCTCACAATTAATTCTTTAACAATGCCAATGCAGACCATTCCCGATGTAGCTGATAACAGTTCAGTTCGTCAGGCTACTGCAAAATTAATTTCCGCAGGATTTCAGCTTACAGCAAATGAGTCCATACCAGGACAGCTCGACTGGGTTTACGGAATTAAATATAATGGCAGGCAGTTAATGCTTGGAGAGAAAGTGCCTACCGGAGCCACCCTTACGCTGGTAGTAGGAAATGGTGCTAAAGAAGTTACTGAAGAAGATAGTATAAGCGTTGAAGATAACAGTAATTCCGAAACAACTACAGAACCGGAAAAAGAACCTGCCTCAGGAGATTCCTGGTTCTAATAAATAGATTAATGGAAGATTTTCTGGACGAAATAGAAGATATTGATATAGTAGAAGAAGATGATATAGAACCGGAAGCTACTCCCGGCGAACTCTATGAGCATTTTCGCGTTATTGTTGATAAGGGTCAGGCTCTTATCCGTGTTGACAAATATCTGTTTGAACGGATAGTTAACGCCTCACGTAACCGCATTCAACAAGCTGCAGACGCAGGATGCGTAATGGCCAACGGCAAACCGGTGAAAAGCAATTATCGGGTGAAGCCCTTTGATATAATCACAGTGATGATGGACAGGCCTCGTTATGAAAACGAGATAGTTCCCGAAGATATCCCAATTAATATTGTGTATGAAGATCAGGATCTGATGGTAGTTAATAAGCCTGCGGGAATGGTTGTTCATCCCGGTCATGGAAACTATCACGGAACATTGGTTAACGCCATAGCTTGGCACCTCAAAGACAATCCGGAATATGACGCAAACGACCCACAAGTGGGATTGGTTCATCGGATTGACAAAGACACCTCGGGTCTTCTGCTAGTAGCTAAGACCGCTGATGCAAAGACCAATCTGGGTTCGCAGTTTTTCAATAAAACTACTAAACGTAAATACAATGCATTGGTATGGGGAACCGTTGAGGAGAACGAAGGACGGATTGAAGGAAACATTGCACGCAATCCCAAAGACCGTATGCAGATGGCTTTCTTCACAGACCCCAATATTGGAAAACATGCCGTTACTCATTATCGTGTGCTCGAGCGTATAGGATACGTTACCCTTGTGGAATGCGTTCTTGAGACCGGCCGTACACACCAGATCCGTGTTCACATGAAACACATCGGGCACGTTCTTTTCAATGACACCCGATATGGAGGACACGAAATTTTAAAAGGAACTCACTTTAGCAAATATAAACAATTTGTAAACAACTGCTTCGATATTTGTCCACGACAGGCTTTACATGCCATGACTTTAGGCTTTGTTCACCCACGTACCGGCGAAGAAATGCTTTTCCAATCGGAATTACCCGAAGACATGACTCTACTGCTAGATAAATGGAGAAGTTATATTTCAAACAGAGAATTAGAATGAAACGTACTATTGCAATAGTAGCCGGAGGAGATTCTTCAGAACTCCCCGTTTCCCTTCGCAGCGCCCAGGGAATTTATTCCTTTATAGATAAGGATAAGTATAATCTGTATATTGTAGAGATGCAAAGTCTGCGTTGGGAAGTTCAACTTCCGGACGGAAACAAGACCCCGGTAGATCGTAACGACTTCAGCTTCTCAATGAATGGCGAGAAAATTAAATTTGATTTTGCCTACATCACCATTCACGGAACTCCGGGCGAAGACGGAAAGTTACAGGGCTATTTTGACCTGCTTCAGATTCCTTATTCATGTTGCAACGTACTTGCAGCAGCAATCACATTCAATAAATTCTCCTGCAACCAGTACCTCAAAGGTTTTGGTGTGAGAATCTCAGAATCCGTAATGCTAAGAAAGGGACAAGCTATCACTGACGAAGCCGTAGTTGAAAAAATTGGTTTACCTTGTTTCATCAAACCCAACCTTGGAGGTTCAAGCTTTGGTGTAACAAAAGTAAAAGCAAAAGAACAGATTCAGCCAGCCATAGAGAAAGCATTCGATGAAGCTCAGGAAGTAATTATCGAAGCATTTATGGAAGGAACCGAAATTACCTGCGGATGTTATAAAACAAAAAGCAAGGAAGTAGTGTTCCCTATTACAGAGGTAGTTACCAGCAATGAATTCTTTGATTACGATGCTAAGTACAACGGTCAGGTAGAAGAAATCACCCCTGCCCGCTTATCAGAAGAGCTAACAAAAAGAGTACAGGCGCTCACAGGTGCCATCTATGATATTTTGGGATGCCAGGGCATCATTCGTATTGATTACATTATCACAAAAGGTGATAAGATTAATCTGCTCGAGATCAATACCACTCCCGGAATGACTGCCACAAGTTTCATCCCTCAGCAGGTAAAAGCAGCAGGATTAGACATAAAAGATGTAATGACAGATATTATTGAGAATAAGTTTTAAGAATATGGAAACCCCTAATGAGTTCGACGAAATTCGTCCATACAACAACGAAGAGCTGCCTCAAATATATGAGGAGCTAATTTCTGATCAGGCCTTTCAGAATGCAATGAGTTATGCTATGCCCGGCATCCCATTTGAAGCTGTCGCAAATAAAATGCGTAGTTGCAAAACGTCTTTGGAATTTCAGAAAGCATTTTCCGCTGAATTTTTATGGGGCATTGCAAGAAAGCACACAGACGGACTGACCTTTGATAATTCGGCTTTAACCAATCAAGAGCTATCCTATACGTATATTTCCAACCATCGGGATATCATTCTCGACTCTGGTTTCCTTTCCATCTTGCTATTAGGTATTGGCAAAGAGACCGTAGAAATTGCTATCGGAGACAACCTTCTTATCTATCCATGGATAAAGAAGCTGGTCAGGGTGAACAAGTCATTCATCGTGCAACGCGGACTAAGTATGAGACAGATGCTCGAATCATCTGCCCGCATGTCACGTTACATGCATTACGCCATTTCCAGTAAAGGGCAATCCATCTGGATTGCTCAACGTGAAGGACGCGCAAAAGACTCAAATGACCGTACACAAGACAGCGTTTTAAAGATGCTTGCCATGGGTGGCGAAGGTGATATTGTGGAACGTTTGCTTCCGCTCAACATTGCTCCGCTTTCCATCTCTTATGAGTACGACGCTTGTGATTATCTGAAGGCAAAAGAGTTTCAATTAAAAAGAGACATTGAAGGCTACAAGAAATCCACTCAGGATGATCTGAAAAACATGGAAACCGGACTTTTTGGATTTAAAGGAAAGGTACATTTACAGACAGCAGCATGCCTCAATGACAAGTTACTTGAGCTGGACCGTAAACAATCTAAATGCGAACTCTTCACCCAGATATCGGCAATGGTTGACAAGGAAATACATCGTAACTATAAAATCTATCCGGGCAATTACATTGCACACGATTTAGCAGCCGGGAAGAAAGAATTTGCCGACCATTATACAGCCGAAGATGAGAAACACTTCGAGGAATATATCACCGGACAAATTGAAAAAATAGACTTACCGGAGAAAGATGTTGCATTCCTGAGAGAGAAGTTGCTTACTATGTATGCAAATCCGCTAAGCAATTATTTAGCTGCACTTTAATGAAACTAAAGAATATATATTTATTCCTGATCTTCCTCTTCTTACTATCGTGTAAAGGAGAGGAAGATTCATATATATATCCTTCTGTAAAATTAGAGTTTATATCGGCACAAACCGACAACTCGGGCAAAATCATCTCATTAAAGACGGACAAAGACAGCACCTATCAGGTTGAGAACGACCGTACAAGCAGCAAGCTGGATGCCAATATTCTGCAACGCATTGTGTGCTATTACTCCACATTGAGCAAGGCAACCGCCACAGAGAATGCCACTGCAGAAATCTATTCACTTATTAAAACGGTATCTCCCACCCCTGGCAGGTTAGCCAGCGGAGCTGTGATGAAGACCGATCCTGTGGGCATTCAAAGCATTTGGCTAAGTGGTGATTATATCAACCTCACATTGCAGATTAAACTGCAAAGCCAGGCACATCTATTCCATTTTATAGAGACTGAGGTTACTCAGAGCAATGGAGTACCTTCCATCCACCTCACCCTCTATCATGACAAGAACGGAGACGTAGAAGCTTACACCAAGGTTGCATACCTATCTGCTCCCCTAGCCAAGTACATTCAGCAATATCCCAACGGATTCACTATCTCTTTTTCTATTAATACTTTCACGGAAGGGGTAAAAACATTCACTTTCACCTATCCTCCTGCTACGGTTTAATCTATCAGGGATCTTTATCTATTTTAATATATCTCCGCTCAGTAACTAATTATTTATAAAACCCGTAGTGCATTTGGATAAAAAGAAAAGAAGTTGCTCATTATCAAATAAATGACTATATTTAATTGTCTACCAAACGATTAAATATATGATCAACTTCAATGCAAATTACGGAAAAATATTAGAGATATTGCAACAAATAGAGTCTAAAATGAATTTTCTTAATCAGATTCGTAAACCCAGGTTATCAGATATCGAATTGATTGCTATTGATTTAACCTCAGAATATATGGGTATTGACTCTGAATATCAACTATTCAGGATTCTCCCTGATAAATTGAGTTTAAGGATTGAACGAAGCGTTTATAATAGAAGAAGACGTAAATTATTTTATTTCAAAGAACAGTTGCGTAAACGAATAGTTTTTCAGATTAGTTCGAGCAGGGATTATTTCATAGTAGATAGTATGCCTTTAGAAGTTTGTAAATTAAGTCGCAGTAGACGAGGTGGCATTTGTAGGGAAACTTTTGAAACCTCACCTGATAAAGGTTATTGTGCAACACAACGGATGTATTACTATGGTTATAAACTGCATGCAATATGTACTATTGATGGGGTTTTCTCGGATTTCGACTTAACAAAAGCATCCGTACATGATATTCATTATCTCGAAGATTTTAAGCAGAATCATTATGACTGTACTATTCTGGGAGATAAAGGATATTTGAGTGTTAATTATCAGTTGGATCTATTTGAAGAAAACAACATTAAACTAGAAGTTCCCATGAGAAATAATCAGCATGGGTATGCTAAGCAATATATTGTTTTTAGAAAAGCCAGAAAAAGAATTGAAACGTTATTCTCTCAGTTATGTGATCAGTTTATGATTCGTCGGAATTACGCTAAGTCTTTCAATGGATTTAAAACTAGAATTCATTCGAAAATTATGGCTCTAACTCTTATTCAGCTAATTAATAAATTAAATAATAGAAATATTAATAACATCAAAACATATATTGCCTAAATGCACTACGGGTTTATAAAGCATATATCAACCCAATCATGTACAAGATTGGACACAAACATGTACATGATTGAAGGCAAACATGTACATGTTTATTTCAACCTTCCGCCTATAATTGACTAATGTTTGCTGAGGAGAGTATTAAACTGATTAGGATCAATAGTTAATCTTCTCTATAGTCATCTGAATTTATTTCTATTTTTGTATAGCATTGATTATCAAGCCAATTGGAGTAGCCAACTAAAATCGAACATAAGGTTAAGCTAAATGTTTTAACTTATTATGGGAGAAAGAAAAGAATACGACTCTGATTTCAAAGTAAACGCAGTCAAATTAAGCTATGAGAGAAAGAACCTCACTGGCTTATCCAGAGATCTTGGTATAACGCCTTATCTGATCTATCGTTGGAGAAAAGAATATAGCCAATATGGTGAAGGAAGTTTTCCTGGCAATGGAGTTCCTAAGTTGACTCCTGAGGAGAAAGAAATAGCTGAACTTAGGGAAAAGCTTCGAAAAATAGAAGTTGAAAATGAGATATTAAAAAAAGCGCTTCACATTATCTCCAAGAGCGATCGATGATTTATCAGTTCATACGTTCCAATGATAAGATCTGGCCGATTGAGGTAATGTGTAATGTCCTTAAAGTGTCCCGAAGTGGTTATTACAGATGGATTAAAGGCTCTCAAAGCAGACGGGCCGTAAAACGTAAATCCATATGTAAAGAGATTCAGATTGAATACTTTCAGGCAAAATGCCGTTATGGAAGTATACGAATAACTAAAGAACTAAATAAAAGGAATGTAAAGATCTCCAGAACAACTGTTGCACATTATATGAAAGAGATGGGTATTCAAAGCAAATTATCAAAGAAATATAAGATTACTACAGATTCAAATCATTCCGAACCAGTGGCAAATAATATCCTTAACCGATCTTTTGAGATGGATGTACCTTCAAAGGCTTGGGTCTCTGATATTACTTATATACCAGTCGTAGGAGGATTTTTATATTTAACAAGTGTGATTGATCTTTTTGACAGGAAAATAATTGGATGGAGCGTTAGCGAAAATATGGCAAGTGAATCGACTGTTATACCAGCCTTTAATAAGGCTGTAAGCAACCGTAAACCTCAAACGCAAATGATCTTTCATTCTGACAGAGGCTCACAATATGCTAGCAAAGCTATGGTTAGTATGTTGAAGTCCTATGGTATTCGGCAAAGCATGAGCCGTAAAGGGAATTGCTGGGATAACGCTGTTGCAGAGAGTTTCTTTAAAACATTAAAGGCAGAACTTATCTATGGGAGTAAGATATTGTCTAAAGAAAAAATGAAAACGCAATTATTTGAGTTTATCGAAATATGGTATAATAGAAGAAGAAGACATTCTGCTCTAAAGAACCTTACTATTGAAGAGTATTGGAATGAATATATTCAGAAATTTAATAAATTGTCTAATGTTGCTTAACCTTGTGTCTAATTTTAGTTGGCTACTCCAAATCTATTTTACTAAGGTGGAGAGAAATTGTTCTTTTCTCGTTTCCTAAAATATTTTTTTCAAAATTCCGCAATTTTCAGAAAGCTGAAATACTCTTTTTTACTCCACCCTCTCCATCTAATGAGTTAACTCTATTTTGTAACATACTGATTTATAGCAATGTATATTTTTACAGGTGGTAGAGGTGGCAGCAAAAAACAATATATTTCGATTCCAGAAATCTTTTTTTGAGAATTCCGCAAATTGCGGAATTCTCAAAATTAATTTTCCAGAAAGGGAAAAAGTATTATTTTGCTGCCACCTCTACCACCTAGCTATTTTTATAGCGCTGATAATGAGCAAAATATAATTCTAAAGAATATCTACATTTAAGTTTGACGATAGAATACGCTTTAATTTCCATCAAATTAAGTCTATAAAACAGCCTCATCTCAATAGTTTTCCTTTAGCCAAATACCAAAGAAGCGGTCATAAATCTGATATATACCTTGTTCATGAGTAATAAAATCTTTTTCAAGCAATCCTTTTAAGGCCGATTGCACTGAACTAGCTGATGCAAGTTTATACTTCTTAATAAATGCACCCGAAGTAATTGATTGCGCTTTTCCCTCTTTTGTAATGGCAATCAATAGTTCCTTTTGCTTTTCGGGCATACGGAAAAGGATTTCAGAATAGGTGTATTTAAAAGAATCGACAACACTCTCTAAGGCCTCATCCACCATATCAACATCACAAGTACTACCGGAAGAAGTCATATTATAAAGAGTATGTAGCATTTTCTGCATATACCAGGTAATACCCTCAAACCGGTTATAAACATCTTCAATTACCGATGAAGTTATTTGTTTGCCATCATTCTCAAAATGATGCTGTGCAAAGGCCACATATTCAGGTAAAGGAATGCTTTCAAGATGCATCATTGAAACGCTTTGATAGAAAGGTCGGGAAGCTGTCATAAATATATTCCCCATTACATGTCGCTGACTCCCTGCAAATATGAAACGGGCATTATTACAATGCTGGATATATGTTCTTAAAAGAGCTTCTATATTCCCCTCTTCATAGTTGGCTACTTGCTGAAATTCATCAATAGCCACAATACAGGGTTTATCTGCATTATTTAAATAGTGAAAGATTTCATCAAGAGTGGTATTTGCAGATTGAATATCGCCCAGCCCCAGACTTAGAGACGGACTACCATTAATATCAAATGAGACGGATGCCTGAAGAGATTTTGCGCTTTCCCAGAAATGCTGCAATGCTTTTTTTCCAAAAGGCTTTAATCCTTCCAAAATTACTTTGCTTAGTGAAAACACAAAATCACGCAATGATTTGGTAGCATATATATCGACAAAGAAAGTATAAAAAATTTTCCGAATCTCAGAATCTTGAAAACAATGCTGAATCAATCCGGTCTTTTCCATTCTCCGGGTAGAGATAAGTGCCAGATTATTTCCATTGGTTATTTCCTGAATAAGATTCTGGCTTTCAGTCTTTCGGCCACAGAAGTATTCCGATGACACATAACCGCTTGTAATAAAAGGATTCCTGATCATAGCTTTAATGTCTTTGATATATTATGCAATATATAATTATTACTTTATAATAATTGGATTATAATAAAAGAATTTAATTATTATAATTTATATATCCGTATCCCTCCTTTTGCCCTCCAACAAAGCCTTTATCTGTTTTCCATTTTTTAAAAGATTTTATACTGTCTGGAATAACCCCAGACAACTTATTTTTCTGTAAATCGGGAATAGAACCAGGAAAACCATCTCTCCAAATTTCAAAAGGTAGTTCTGCAATATTGTTATTATTGCAACCAACGTATAAACGCTCATTAGTTAATATTTCAATAGGAAACCTCCCTGACAATTGATTGTTATCTAAATCAATTACAATCGCTTTTTTTAGTTTAGATAAAGTCTTTGGGATTTCTCCTTTTATTTTTGTGTCTGTAATAGTCAGTCTTATAATATTCACCAGATTTCCTAAACTCTCGGGCAGCTCTCCTTCTAGGTTATTCATACTAAGATTTAGATATGTCAGATTAACTAGTTTACCGATCTCGGATGGTATTTTACCTGAAATATTGTTGTCCATAATCGACAAATATTTCAAATGAGTAAGCTCGCCAATCCAAGCAGGTATTTCACCGGAAAGATTACCTCCTACTAATCCTAGTTTTCTTAATTCTGTAAGCTGTTTAAATTCTTCTGGTATATTACCATAAAAATCTCCATTGTAAAAAAAGCCCGTAATGCGATATTCATTAGACGCTGAATCTAGAGCAGCTTCTACGCCTCCCCAAGTCGTAATATCTTTTAAATCCCATTTTTCACCAAAAGGACCGATTTTACGATAAATATTTGCCATTGCTATACTGTCAGATTTATTTAATGGATAACATCCTTTAGAAGATGATGAAGATGATGGATCTTTAAATTCTGAAGAACAACCGACAAAAATAAAAGGAAATACAATGCAGATAAATCTTATAGCACATACAAAAATAAGATTTCTTACCAATATTGGTAATTTAGCAGAGGACGTTAAGATAGATTTTACTTTCATAGCTTACAATATTTAAAGTTATTTTAATAACGCAAAACAATTCTAATAACAAAAGATGAATTCGCCTCTTTAAGTAATCTAGTCATACAAACATAAAACATTATTACTTATCAATTTACTCATTTAACTTTTTTAACGCAATTTACTAGACTAACTTTATATACAAAATCATTTTACAACATTAGATTTAATAATATATCAAATAACATTAGACTTAAGGACTACTTTATACTGTAAAAAAATAGAATAATTGAAATAGGTTAGCAATACATTAATATCACAGCTTTAAATATAAATTTTGTCATCAAATTAACACAGTCTTCTACTAATGTATATTTATCTAAAATAAATGCCAAAAACAATCATCAATATATAAATCATGACCAAATACATATTATATACAATTTTTGCAACCTATATCTATTAAAGAATATATAAAAGCTAAGAAGTGAGAACCGATTTTATTAAAGAAAATAAGGGTTTGCACTTTGATTTGGGATAATAAGCTCAAGGCATTGCCATTTTCGGCTCAAATCAGACGTAAAATAAACCTATATTTTATATTTGTGAGCTAAAATTAAATTTATACATAATGGGCAACGAAAGAATAAGGTTGTAAATTGATTTCAAAATTGTATCTTTGCTTCATAAGCAATTTATATGGAAATATTAGGTCTCTTCCAGATAGATACAGCATGAAGTTATACTTAAAACATCTATGAAATGAAAAAGTATTTTATATTCTCTCTTTCTTTGTTCTTATCCATAGCGGGTTTAACTGCTCAAAACAAACAACCATCGAATTTCAGAATAGATGGCACCATCAAGACAGATTCCGGAAAAGTCTCTCTCCTGTTTTACTCTGATTACCTCCCCAATAAAACAAAAGAATTGGTAGCTCAGATAAAGGATAAGAAATTCTCCATTTCGGGATACATCCCCGAGGCGCAAGGAGTATCTTTGCATTTCGACAATGGTTACACGTCCGATTTCATCTTAGAAAAAGGAGTGCAAACTGTTTCTGTCAATATCGATTCTTTCCGAACAGTGCCAAAGGTGAATAATAAGACCATGCTGGAGGAATACCCCAAAAGGAATCTTTTTTACCAAAAGATAATAGCAAAGGATAAATTGTTTGATCAAAAATACGACAGCCTACTTAAACAACATAACTATCAAATACCTAAAGAGGTAAGCTACATAATGAATAAAGAAATAAAAGCAATGTATCGGGAAAACGACAGCACATTATTGGCATACGCCAAAATGAATCCCGACTCGAAGATTGCATTCTGGAACTTTATTCGTTTAATGGACTGGGGTTACGAACCCATCTTCGATTCCATCTACAGCTCATTTTCGAATACACTTAGAGGAGGTTATGCCGGTAAGGTTTTAGGCGAAAGACTAAAAATTGGCAAGCTACTTTCGGTTGGCCAACCATTTCCAATCATTAATTGCCAAAACAAGAACAACGAGAAATTATCCTCATCATTATTCCTTCGTAATAAATACACACTAGTTGATTTCTGGTACAGCGGGTGTAATCCTTGCCGACGACAGTTCCCAAATATGCTGGATCTGTACAAACAATATGGCAATAACGGATTCGAGATAGTGGGCATATCAGTAGATAAAATAGCGAACAAGCCGGATTGGGAAAGAGTGATTGCCGAAAACAAACTTGTTTGGAAACAATATTGGGACAAGAACGGAACAGAAGCACATCGTTTATCAATCTTCGTTTCCCCAACCAATTTTCTGATAGACAACACGGGAAAGATTATTTCCAAAAACATTTCGATGGAAGAATTGGAAGAGTTCCTGAAGGGAAAGTTAAAATAATTGTAAGCCAAGGGATAGATATTTTCCTAATTATTTCATTAATCGTAGTAAAATAACGAATACTTCTTTTATTAGTATTCATATTATTACTATATTTGCATCGTAATTAAGTCCATAACGTTATGAGTTACAAAACAGTGAAAGACGTTGTAACGCTTTTACAGGACAATGGCTTTGAGTTCGTTAGACAGAAAGGTAGCCACATGGTTTATACCGATGGTATTCACGTTGTAGTTGTCCCAGACCACGGCAAAAAAGGCATAGAAAAAGGCACTTATTACAACATTCTGAGACAAGCGGGGCTTAAATAACCCCCGCCTCTTTTGTTTAATCAGATATAGGAGGAAAATATGAAAACAGTCGAAGTTATCGTAGAACATTCAAACAAGAACTTGAGTGCATATATTGAAGGTGCTCCGGTTATTACTGTGGGAAATGATATTAAGGAAATAGAAACCAATATGATGGAGGCTATTGACTTGTATCTGGAATCTTGCAAGGATATGAATATAGCTCCGGTTGAAATATTATCAGGAGATTTTGAACTGAAGTTTAAGATAGATGCTGCAACATTTATCAATTACTACAGTAATATCTTTACTAAAGCAGCATTGAGCCGTATTACAGGTATTAACGAACGTCAGTTATGGCATTATGCTGCAGGAGTTCATAAACCACGCAAACAACAATTAGACAAGATTCAGAAAGGCATACAGGCCTTGACAAAGGAATTATCTTCTATAAGCTTGTTGTAAAAAATATTATGGGAAAAAAATATCAAGTATTTGTGAGCTCTACATACGAAGACTTACAGGAAGAACGCCAAAAAGTGATGGATGCTCTTCTCCAAATGAATTGTTTTCCTATTGGAATGGAACGGTTTAATGCTTCGGATGATGATCAGTGGACTGTTATACAAAATCTCATTAAAGAATGTGATTACTATGTTCTCATAATTGGGGGCAGGTATGGTTCAATAGAACCAAATTCTGGAAAAAGCTATACGCAAAAGGAGTTTGAATATGCTATTGAACAAGGAGTTCCAATTGTTTCTTTTGTGTGTAAGAACCCTGAAGAACTGCCCAATAAGAAAACTGAACAAAAACAAGAAGGAAAGGATAAACTGATTGAATTTAAAAAAAAGGTTCAAACAAAACTGTGTAAGTTTTGGACTTCTCCTGATGATTTGGCTGCACAAGTTGTTCTTAGCTTAAATGGACTGATAAAAACAAAGCCTAGTGTTGGGTGGGTAAGAGCTGATGAACTATCTTCTGCTGAAGCTAATAAAGAAATACTAAAACTTAAAAAAGAAAATGATGATCTCAAAAAGAAAATAGAAGGAATTCAAATTACTCCACCTATTGGATCTGAAAAGCTACAACAGGGGGATGATTTAATGAGTCTTTGCTTTGAATCTGAAATAGAAGGACCTTTTAATTTAAAACTTACATGGAATGAATTATTTTCTTACTTAGCTCCCTTTATGATGGATGAAGCAACTGAAATACAATTAAGAATTGGATTGCGGCAGTTGTTATTTAGAACTAAAAAGTATGTTTATACAACCTTAGTTGAAATTACAAATGATGATTTCTATACTGTGCTTATTCAATTTTCTTCTTTAGGTTTAATTATTAAAAGTGATAATAAACTTAGAGCTGTAAAAGATGGTAATAAATATTGGACCTTAACTCCATTAGGAATGGAAGAAATGGTAAAATTGAAAGCTTTAAAAAGATAGCAATAAGATATATCAAAAATAATAGCACAATTCCACTTGGCTTCGTGCTATTATTCCTCCTTTTACGACATTAAATCCTTTGCCATGACTACTCACCTAAAAAACTTCACAATCACTTACATATAAAGCACTTTATATCACGGACTTTCAATAAAAATCATACAATATGAATGCTTAAGAACAAATCCCAAGGGATTTATAACGCTATTTTGAACCGTATTGCTAAAAAAAAGCAAATGGAACAACGGACGAGAACCTAACACTTACAATTGTTGAGGAATTTAGCATTCAAGACATGCTAAATTCTAACGGTGATTTCTATGCAGGGGATGCCACTTTATCAGCAGTTAGTTGTGAATAATTGTATCTTTGCTTGATAAGCAATAACCGATATGCCTTTGTTAGTCATTGAATACTCGTTGTGAAAACATTTTAGGCGGGGCGACTCGCCTTTTTCTTTTTAAGCAAGAATCTTAAAGGAAAATAACATGTATGCAAAACCATTTTTACTATACATATTGCGAATAACGTATATACTTATGGGACGGCTATCTACATATTTATAGTAGAATTATTTTTTATCATCAAACCAGTCTTCCTTTTTGAGGATATCGCATAGCTTTTTACCAATAACACTGAGTTTATATCTTGTTCCTTCAAGATCAGAACCATCTTCAGGGCCTATTCCCAAATTTGTTAATAAACCAACATTAAATAAGATATCTGCAACATAATATCGTATAAAGATTTCTTTTTCAAATTTCAATAGTTCTTTCAAATCACCTGTGTAGCACCGATTTATAGCCGAACACAATCGAAAGAGCATTTCTTCATCAATCTCTTTCTTTACACGGTATTTGTAGATATATCCAAGTATAGTGATCTTGTCTCTGTGATCAGCTTGGGAAATTGAACTTATTAGGAACTCTGATAAAACTTCTTGCTCGTGAGAATTCATCTCTTCAAAGAAAGTTTTAAATTCTTTTTCTGTATACCCTTTTGAAGCATCCAAAAATTGGCAGACTTTTCTTACGAAAAGGACGTCTATTAGATTAGCGCCAAATTTCCACAGTTTTATTATAGAGCCTAACCAAGGCACTTCAGCAAATGCATCGGAAAGGTCTGCTGCTATTTCAATCCCATTGGTTAAACATTTTTTCACATACTGGCCTCTCTGATTATCACCAGTCAATTCTAAGAAACCATTCATAGCGTTTATTATTTAGTTAGACATAAGAACAAAGATAGCAAATAAAGAAATTAAAAAGGCTAACTCCCGACAAACTTCAAGTTCAAGAATAAAATTTCACAGCAAGTTACAGTTTGGTAAACGCAATGAATGAGATTAATAAATATTTCAAGGATGCGAAGACTTTGAAAGTATGGGAATTGATTTCTACGACAGGCCCATTTTTTTAGCAAGGAGAATCCAGATACTATTTTGAAGCATAAATCTAAATAGATATGAAAACTCAAGATATAAGCGATTACAGGAATATTGTGAAAACATTTTAGGCGGGGCGACTCGCCTTTTTCTTTTTTGGTAGGGATCTTAAAAGAGAATAACGTATCCTGTTACATTAATATCAGAAGTTGCATTGACGTTAATCATAAATCTAGAAATCTTCAGAAACCAGTTCTACCCTGTTCCCGTCAACATCTAGCACTACACTCTCAAAATAGCCATCGCCTGTAACGCGTGGTTCACCAACAATCTGATAACCATCCTTTCTCAATTGTTCCGTTAACCTCAAAACATCAACTTTGCTGTCTAAAGAGAAAGCCAGATGACAATATCCAAGTAGTTCACCCTCTATACGCTTAATAATATCAGTACGCCTCATTAACTCAAGAGAGGCTCCATTGTCAAAATGAATAAAATACGATTCAAATCCTTTTGCAGCATTTACGTATTTCTCATTGCTGACTCCATTAAAATAAGTACAGTAAAACTGTTTTAGCTCTTCCAGATGTATAGTCCAGATTGCTATATGATGTATTTTCATATTACACATTTAATCAGTTTATTCCTTCAGACTATTTCTTATTACACATCTTATTGATATGCTCAACAATCAAATAACAAGCCGGAGCAACAACAGTGCCATGATTAAACCCGCTTAATTCGTACAGCTCGGTATGAGTATTCCCAACCGATTTGAGCACAGCAGCCAGGTGTGCATTTTCTTCATAGCGTGCCGACATCTCTAAATCTCGGTCACCGGTAATTAAAACCATAGGAGAAGCATCTTTACGAGCATGATTGGAAGGTGCATAAGTATCTATGACAGGCAAATCGAGAGGTAATCCCCGCTCTTTCCGAATAGTGTAATGTGTAGTGGTCTGACCACTGATTGGGAAATAGGCAGCTACACTATCGGCATCCAGATTATATTTTGCCAGATAGCTTTTATCCAGACCTAGCATTAATGTGAGATAGCCGCCGGCAGAATGACCGGAAACAAATATCTGCTTCGTACTTCCTCCATACTTACAGATGTTATTAAATGCCCATGCCACTGCAGCTGCAGCATCATCTGTATATGCCGGATTGGTTGCTTTGGGACTCAGACGGTAATTAACAGCTATAATGGCAATACCTTTATCCATAAGTTCTTTAGGAAAGTACTTTTCGCCTCCTTCAAGTCCGCCACCATGGAACCACACTATTGTGGGAAAGTTCTTACTATTCTTTGGATAGTAGAAATCGAGCTTACAACGACTTTGCTCGTACGTATCTTTTGCCTGTGATTTATAGGGGATGTTATACTCATAGAGATAGGTCGCGGCATTTTGTGCAACTGCACAGCATGAACAGATCAGAGTGAGTAAAAGGGTAATAAGATATTTTTTGTGTGTCATAGCAGATTTAAATTTAGTAAAAAAGAAAGGGCTTATTCAAGCCCTTCCAAAATACGTTTAATTACTACCGTGGCTGAGATCTCACGGTTGGCAGCTTCGGGAATTACTATGGATTGCGGACCCTCTATTACATCGTCCATCACAATCATGTTTCTTCTAACCGGCAGGCAGTGCATAAAGTAGGCATTATTGGTCACTGCCATGTGGTCTGCACTTACTGTCCATGCACGGTCTTTGCTCAATACTTGTCCGTAGAAATCGTCTTCATAAGCACCCCAGCTCTTTGCGTATACAAAGTCGGCTCCTTCCAAAGCTTTCATCTGATCGTATTCAACTCTTGCATTGCCCACAAACTGGTCTGCAAGTTCGTAACCTTTTGGATGGGTAATTACGAATTCATAATCTGTAGCATTCATCCATTCTGCAAAAGAGTTTGGCACTGCCTGAGGAAGTGGACGTGGATGTGGAGCCCAGGTCATTACTACCTTTGGACGGGCGGTTTTCTTATATTCTTCAATAGTTATTAAGTCGGCAAAGCTCTGCAATGGATGACGGGTTGCTGCCTCCATAGAGAATACAGGTCGGCCGGAATGTTTGATAAACTGATTGATTATCACTTCATTATAATCATCGTCTTTACTTTCAAAACGGGCGAAAGAACGTACACCGATAATATCGCAATAGCAACCCATCACCGGAATGGCTTCCAGAAGATGCTCCGTCTTATCACCGTCCATAATTACTCCCCTCTCTGTTTCCAGCTTCCATGCTCCCTGATTTACATCGAGTACCATCACGTTCATACCAAGATTCATGGCAGCCTTTTGTGTACTCAAACGAGTACGAAGACTGGAATTGAAGAATATCATCAAGAGAGTTTTGTTTCTTCCTAACTCTACATATTTGAAACGATCTTTCTTTATCTCAAAAGCTTCTTTCAAAGCTGACTGCAGATCACCTAAATCGTGCACATTAGTAAAATGTCTCATATTATTTCTTTTTTATTTTATTATCTAATGATTATTGTCTTACCTGACCATCTCCTTTAACAATCCATTTATAGGATGTCAGCTCTTCGAGCCCCATTGGTCCGCGAGCATGAAGTTTCTGGGTACTGATACCTATTTCCGCTCCAAGGCCAAACTGTGCGCCATCAGTAAATGCGGTAGAGACATTGGTGTAGACACAAGCGGCATCGACCGATTTTGTGAATAAATCAGCATTATCTGTATTCTCAGTCACAATGCATTCGCTGTGCTTGGAACCGTTCCTGAAAATATGTTCAAGAGCTTCATTTATATCTTTCACACTCTTTACAGACATTGTGTAAGAGAGAAATTCTGTGCCGTAACTTTCTGATGTAGCAGGTTTCAGCAAATTGGCAGGATAATGTCCTTCCAATGCTTTATAGGCTTGTTCATCGGCATAAATCACCACTTTGCTTTTCTGCAAAGGTTCACAAAGAGAAGGAAGATCTGACAAGCGTTTTTCATGAACAATGACACAATCGAGCGCATTGCAGACACTTACCCTACGGGTCTTTGCATTATTGATAATGGCAGCACCTTTTTTTAGATCGCCAAATTCATCAAAATAAGTGTGACACACGCCGGCTCCTGTTTCAATAACCGGAATGGTGGCATGCTGACGGACAAACTGAATGAGACTGCTGCTTCCGCGTGGAATAAGCAAGTCTACGTAGCCCACAGCATTCAGTAGCTGGGTGGTTGCCTCTCTGTCGGCCGGAAGGAGTTCAACTACATGAGTATCAACTCCAAACTTTTCCAGAACAGAATGGATGATCTTTACGATTGCCCGATTGGAATAATCGGCATCACTTCCACCTTTCAGCACACAGGCATTACCACTTTTCAGGCATAAGGAGAACACATCAAAACTAACATTGGGGCGAGCTTCGTAGATTATACCAATTACACCAAATGGAACGCTTATTTTTGATAGTTCTATCCCATTGGGGCGGGTAGTTTTCAGCAATGTACGTCCAAGCGGTGAAGGAAGTGTTGCTACATTGCGAATATCATTTGCTATCCCTTTGATACGTTCTTCGGTAAGCATCAAGCGGTCGTATTTGGGATTACTCGTTTCCATCTTTGCCAGGTCTTTCTGGTTTCCGGAAAGAATTAGCGAAGTTTGCGCTTCGGCTTCATTGGCCAATGCAACCAATATCTCGTTGATTTGGTTATCATTCAGAAAAGCAAGCTTTCTGCTTGCCGACTGAACCGCCTGAAAAGTTTCTTTTAAATCCATCATTCGTCAATAATTAGATTTTATTCTATATAAAGATAATCGTAATGTACTATTGGTTTCAGACCATGCTTGCCTATCATCTCCCTTGCTTCATCAGAATCGAAGGAAGCCTTGCCCACTCCTATCTGTCTGCCTTTAAAGTCAATGATGCGAACAATATCGTCTTTCTCAAATTCGCCCTCAATCCGTGTAACTCCAACAGGAAGAATACTTACCGCCTTGTTTGAATTAATAATCCGGGTAGCCTGTTCGTTAATGTGCAACTCGCCTTTGGCAAAGCCTTCACTATGTGCAATCCATTTTTTTATGCTCGATACTTCCTGAGGGGAAGGCACAAACCGGGTACAGACTGTTGTTTTCGGCTTCTTAAGTAAGTCAACCAGTATATTCTCCTTTTTGCCATTGGCAATAATCACAGTGATTCCTTCATCAGCCACTTTGCGGGCTATGTTTGTTTTGGTAAGCATTCCACCTCTGCCAAAACCGGATTTCTCTGTTTGTATATAGTCTGAAAGGTCTTTCCCATGCTCCACTTCTTCAATAACAGAAGAATCGGGATCAGAAGGTGAGCCGTTATAGATTCCGTCAATATTACTCAGAATAATAAGTGCCTGGGTGTCCATCATACTGGCTATCATCCCAGAGAGTTCATCATTATCGGTAAACATCAGCTCGGATACGGAAATTGTATCATTCTCGTTGACAATGGGAATTACTCCATTATCCAGCATCACCGACATGCAATTCTTCTGATTGAGGTAGTGACGTCTTGTACCAAAATTTTCCTTGGTAGTAAGTACCTGGCCTACCGGAATTTTATGCTCTCGAAAAAGCTCATAGTAACGGTTTATCAGTTTGGCTTGCCCCACAGCAGAAAACAGCTGACGTTGATCCACACTATCCAGTTTCTTCGAGGCACGGATTTCACTTCTTCCAGAAGCAACAGCACCGGAAGAGACTAGAATTACCTCTACCCCCGATTTACGCAGTTCAGAAATCTGATCGACTAAAGCTGACATTCGGGTGATATCCAGTGTACCATCCTTACGTGTCAACACATTACTGCCTATCTTTACTGCTATTCTTGTAAATTGATACGCCATCTTGTTATAAATTAGAAGCACAAATATAGGAAATATAATCGATCTGTGAGCAGAGTGTCGTATTTTCTTAAGGGGATATCAAGGATTACTCTTGGATTCTCAGTAAATATATTGGCTCTTGATTCTTAAATATCCTTTAGAGAAATATTAAAAGAAGATTAAGAAGATGCTTACTCCGCTGTTTTTTTGTACTTTTGCATTCAAATAACCTATTAATGAGAACTACAAACCCACAAGTGGAACAGATTACCCCGTTCATTGTAATGGACGTTTTGGAGAAAGCGAACGAAATGCAAAAACAGGGAATCTCTATTATCCATCTGGAAGTTGGCGAGCCCGACTTTGATATTCCGGAATGTGTAGCTCAGGCTGCAAAAAATGCTTATGACAAGCATCAGACTCATTACACCCATTCTTTAGGACATCCTGATTTACGGAACACCATAGCCGAATTTTATAAAAAAGAATATGATGTAACAGTAGATCCTGATTGTATTATAGTAACATCCGGATCTTCACCTGCTATTCTGCTTACACTTATGCTGCTTTGTGAGCCTGAGAGTGAAGTGATAATGTCCAATCCTGGTTATGCTTGCTACCGAAATTTCACATTGGCGGCACATGCTAATCCTGTATTGGTTCCTCTGCGAGCTTCAAATGGTTTTCAGTATGACATTGAGGATATAAAGAAAAGCATTACACCCCGTACACGAGCCATCTTTATTAACTCACCAATGAATCCCACCGGAACACTTCTTGAAGACTCTTTCATGAAAGAAATAGCTACACTTGGAGTTCCTGTAATATCGGATGAAATTTACCATGGTCTGGTATATGAAGGCAGAGCAAGGAGCATTCTTGAATTTACAGACAAAGCTTTTGTTCTGAATGGTTTCTCAAAACGTTTTGCAATGACCGGGCTTCGCCTGGGATATCTCATAGCACCAAAAGAATATATGCGACCTTTGCAAAAGCTACAACAGAATCTGTTTATCTGTGCACCAAGTATTGCTCAGCAAGCTGGTATTGCTGCGTTAACAGAAGCGAAGGAAGATGTAGAAAAGATGAAAGCTATATACAATGAGCGACGGATATACATGATTTCCCGATTAAAAGAAATGGGATTTAAAATTGATGTGGAGCCAAAAGGTGCTTTTTATATTTTCTGCGATGCCCGTAAGTTCACAAAAGATTCCTATAAGTTTGCTTTCGATATTCTGGAACACGCCCACGTAGGTGTGACTCCCGGAATAGATTTTGGCACATCTGGTGAAGGATATATCCGTTTCTCATATGCCAACTCTCTTGAAAATATCAAAGAAGGAATGGACAGGATTGAAGCATACCTGAAAACAATTCAGTAATTACAAAAGCACTTATTTATTAATGATTGAGGTGATATGTAATATTCCTAAGTCATACGGAACACTGTCTTTTTCTACTAAAAGATATTTTTGCAGCTGTCTTTGATCGATGTTTTGAACAACACTTGCTCTGGAAAAAGGTGTTGAGTTATTCACAATATCTGTTAGCACTACACTATTTCGGAACATGAGACTATCTAAGATAGTTCTACCCTTTAATGAAGATTTTATATTATATTTTTGTCCGGGATGATAATAACTAAGAATATTATCTACCCGGACATTATCTTTCAGATAGTACACATTAGAAGAATGCTCTGCAATGAAACGACTCAATGGAATTTCAGAGCTTAACTCCATAAAGTGATATGGAATCAAAGCCAGAAATAGGTTCCAGATCAGCACACCTGTAGAGATACAAGCGGGGACAAATAATCGCAACTCATATTTAATAAAGAAATAGAGACTAAGAGCAAAAGGCAGCATTACCATAAACTCTGCATTACCGTCTGATAAAGCGGCAAAAATCAATTGCATTATAAAGATCAGTAAATGGGTAAATGCAAATCTTTGGGAGTATAAATCCATATTTCGCTTAGATACAGCTCCTTTCATTTTGAATAATCCCAGCAAAAAACAGACAAAAGCCAGCACCATAGCTATACTCATATAAGTATATTTCTGAATTAAAGGAATAAAATAGCCATGTACCTGGAGAAAGGAACGTATAAAACTAACGGGGGTAAGTAATAGTGTTACTGGTTTAAACGCCAGTTTTACATTGTCCGCTTGAAAATAATCGTGAAACACGAACTGAATAATAGTTGGGCTATCATGCTTCGTAAAATAAAACACCATCAAATAGGCTATTGGAACAATTAATGCGCCAGAAATATATAGAAGTGTCTTTTTAGCCCATTTAAGCTGACTCTTTTCAGGGGATAACAAAACTAAAAACAGTAGCCCTAACCACCAGAAAAAATGTATCTGATGAAACAAACAAGCTGTTGCGGCTAACAAAGAGGGCAAAAAAATCATTTTCCCTTTTAAAATGGTTCTGCTTGCCCAAAGTGAAAAGAAAAGAGGGATGATATATGCTTCATTATCCGTAGCAAAACGAATAAAACCAAAACAAGATCCTAAAAACATCAATATTACAGCGCATTTACAATCATCCATAAATTTTGAAAGCATCGAACGCATAAGGAACAGACATGCAATGGCAAATATGGAGTTCACCACACACATGAAAGATAACGTACTTTTAATGTTCAATAGATGAGCAAGCAGATAGCCAAATGCATTATATAATAAATGGTGAGGACGGAACAGATAACTCCCGCTTCTCATTTCTTCAGCATAAGACAGAGAATCCAAAGAATTATTTATGGAAGGAAAAGCAATGTATAATGCTCCCAGAAATAGGATTGTAAGAAAACTAATATTAAGTTTATATTTAAAGACTGCCATCATTCCTATAATGAATATTTATCTATTCTTTTTGTATTATATCCCTTGTTAGTTAGATACAAAGATAGTTTTTTCAAAATATAGAACGTATAAATCTTTTGAAAAGTACAAAAGAAAATCGCCACAGATTAAAGATCTGACAAGCTCCTTTTTCAGGATAAATCTTATCAGAGATCTAATCTGTAGCGATTCAGTTTCTTTTTATTCCTTATTTTCGCGGGTTTCCACCAATTGTACTGCAGCCTCATAATCTTCTGAAGAAACAATTACTTTCATTCCACCCGGACCAAAATTTGCAGTCATTGACGGCACCATGCTCCCAAAGTTATCATCTCTTAATACAGCCTGAATGCCTGCACTTTCCAATAGTCCTTTCACTAATTCTGCCTCCCAGGGAGTTCCTGTAAAAACCTCTACCAGAGGGATGTTATCATCTGTAGTCATAATAATTATTATTTGAGGATTAATACTGTTTCCACAAATAGAACAACTACAGAACTTAATTTGTTGCAAAAATGGAATTGTTTATTTCTGCAAATGCAGTGAATTACTATTCCTTTACGGCTGCTCTCTTGTAGCCACTATCTCACTTGCAACATCATAATCCTCTGCAGAGACAATGACACTAATACCACCACCAGCACCATAAGTGGTACCCTGCGATGGTGCAAAATTTACAAGATTATAATTCTTTAATGCGGCATCGATGCCTGCACTTTCCAATAATCCTTTTACTAATTCGGCTTCCCAGGGAGTTCCGAAAAAGACTTCGACCAAAGGAATTTTATCATTTGCATTCATAACTATTATATTTTAAAGTTTAGTCACTCTGCGAATATAACAATTAAAGACAGCAAAAATTGATGCAAAAAGAATTTATTTTATTTTTGTGTTTTATCAGATACGATTAGCAAGAACCTTCATTGCTGTTGTATAACTCTCACTAGGAACAGAAACTCTCATTTCAGCTTCATCTTTAACCTGAGTTTGTACATTAGCTTCCTCTAAGAGGTTCTTAATTAGTTCTACTTCCCATGGAGAGCCAGAAAATACATCAATTAATGAGACTTTTTTTGTTTTCATTTGATAAACTTTATAAAATGGTTATGCGGCAAATATAGATAGAAAAATAATCTCCAACAAGACTGGGGAAATACATTTAAACTATCTTCTATGCAAACGTTGTAAACAAATAAATGTAATTTACACACTTAAAATAATCATTTAATAATTAAGCATTTAAATAATCTTATTGTTCCTATAGTTACTCTTAAAAATCTTCTTGTGAATACAACAAATAACAAAATAAAAAAGACAATAAATAGACTTCACCTAAACAATATAGAATAATGTATTATCAGCATTTAAACACTTTAAAACTAATTTAAGAAACAGTAATAAAAATCCTGCTTCTTAAATAGTTATTACAGAATAAACACGTAAAAGCTATTAGCCTAATTGTAATATTCATTTCAAAGTAATGAAGAAGCCGTTACATACTAAATATTAGTGCCATTTGTATTGATCTATACATATAAAACACGTCATTTAGAACTGCACATTTTAAGATAGATTAGCATTACAATTACTGTTTTTGCAATCACTTAACAGTCAATCTATTATCAAACCATTCTTTTCCCCACGAAGGATGATTAGGTTGCTCATTATTGCGGGTAAAAAGGGTTGCAGCCTTACTTATTTCGGCTTCAAAGCTCTCATAGCTTCGATGCATAAATTTCGCCATATCGTTATTAAACATAGCTCGCAGCATAATAGCGCGTGGATTATTGGGATTCAATTCAAGTGCTTTTTGATAATTCTGAGTCACCTCACCAAAATATTTAGGTCCGTTGGTTTGAGGATCAAATGCGACCAATGCATATAGCCTGTATCCTTTGAGAGTATATACTTCAGAAGCATCAGCATCAGGCTTATCGGCTAGTTTTTTCAGATAATTTTCAGCATCATTGATATACTTTAGCCGAGCCTCTCTGGATTGGGTTCTAAAAGAAAGTTGTACATCAACATACGCCATGTAGTAATGTGGAAGCCACTCTCCGGGAGATTGGATGCAAAGTCTCTCCAGCTCATTCCTTACAGTTACATATTCTTTTTCGGAATTTGCTTTATTCACATCTGTTACTACCGCAGAAAGATCCTGGGCACAGATGCTTGATGAAAGCATCAATAAAATAGCTACTAAGTAAGATTCAATTGTTACCATCTTGATTCGTTTTTAAAAGTTTATAATTAAAAATTAGATACGTCATAAGCCGCTTTCCCGCTGAGGGTAATAAATATCCCCACATAAAAGAAGTGATCACTTGAAGAGGTTACCGGAGTAGCCTGATAGCTGCTTGCTTCTCCAGATGGTTTGGAATATGAGTAGTTGAATACGTTTTTCCTGCAAAGCAAATTGGACGCGGAAGCATACACTATCACTCGTTTACTGGCCAGATAGGTGAGACTTATATCTAGACTGTTGAAAGGTTTGGTAGTTGCATTCATCAGTCCAGCTTTTTCAGGATCATGATATGGCCTGCCACTGGCAAAGCGGTTTGTGATGCCCCAAATTGTTTTAAGTGATGACATGTTGTACTTCAATGAAATAGTTGCATTCTGTTTTGTACCAAACTGAGGCGTAGTAAGTTCTGCAAAATCCAGGTATTTTCTTTTCGAAAGATTATATGAGTAAGCCAGCATATATTCCAGGTTCTTGAATAAAGAACGATCGTTAAAGAACAGATCAATTCCTTTACTGTAACCGTATCCATCAGAATTATATGTATTTGAATTCTTAAGAACCAGGTTGTCGTATTTCTTATAATAAGCCTCAACACGGTAGATCTTATCTTTCTTTTCATGGTAAAGACCTGCAATGTAATGAGTGCATCCTTCAGAAGATAAGTTTTTGTTTCTTATAAGGTAGGTATTCTCTGGCAACTGATTATAGCGGCCCACTATACCAGAGAGGTGAAACCCGTTAAGGTTGTATGTCAACGCCACTCTTGGTGCATAATTCCAGCTGTTGTTAAGAGTTGTATATTCGGCTCTTGAAGAAAGTTCTGCATTCAGATTTCCGGTAAGACTCAAGGTAGCGACAGCAAATAATCCGTTTATGGAATGGTTGATGCTATACCTTTGTGCCAAGGAATCATCGTAGCACATCTGGTAATGTCTTATGAGACTTTCAGCACCAATATTCAGCTTCAGGTAATCAGTAAACCTCTTTGTAACTTTCGACTTCAGATGCATCTCCCACTCTTTTTCTCCAAAGAAGTCGCCTTGAGAAAGCGCATTATCAATATTCTGCTTTTTGAAAGAGAAAGCACCTCCGGCAAAGAACTTGTAGCCTGAGTGCGTCTCTTTTCTAAAAGTAGAATTGATATACAAGTTATCCTCGTTCAGTCCAAGACTACGTAACGAGTTCTCCAACAGAGGATTTGTGTGGTACGCAAAAGAAGTTCGGTCATATCCCACATAGGTCTTGAAAACTGTATTATCATTAGGATTAAACCTCATTTGAGTTCCACCTGAAAACAGTTTGTATGGCTTTATCCAATCCATCCTGTCAGGGAACAAAGATTCGTATGGACCAAGATCCTCATAATTCAGGCTTAGAGAAACAGAACCTTTTGAAAAGGATTGCGTACCTCCGCCGCCTAGTCCTACTACAGAAGGATTCACACCTATTTTAGAAATGGAGCTTACATCTTTTGTTGAAAGTGGCAATACACTCGACAATCCTTGTGCATACTCAGAAGAATAACCACCAGTTGAGAAGTTCACACCTTCAAACATAAACGGAGAATAACGGCCCCGAACAGGTTCATTTGCACCAGTGGTAGTATAAGGAGACAAAACGTGCATTTCATCAATATAGGTCTGAGATTCGGTGCTTTCTCCTCCTCTCACATACAGTCGCCCAGTCTCACCCACTACCTGTGTGCCCGGCAAGGTTTGAAGAGAACGATATAAGTCGCCCGAAGAACCTCCTGTTGTAGCAATATCCACAGCAGACATTCCTCCCCACTGACTATTTCCTTTAAGCTTAAAATTACCGACAACTACCACAACATCATCAAGAGAAACATTATCTGGTTTCATTTTAATAATCAACGGTACCTTCTCCCCCTCTTTCACTTTTACCGTGAACTCAGAATAACCAAGCATCATCACACAAATCACGATTTCACCTTTCTGACCTGTAATTAATCTGAAACAACCGCCGGCATCGCTGCCCGTTCCCTCTGTTGTTCCTTTGATAAATACATTGGCATTTTCTATTGGCTTTGAATGTTCATCCAAAACCTGCCCTTCAATCACCCGCTGTTGGGCGAAAGCTGTAAATACAGCAATAAAAACAAAAACTATAAAAATGGAGATTCTTTTCATCATGTTCACGCATTTAATTTGATGCAGCAAACATAGATGAAAGATATTAATAGCTAAAATTAATGGGATATTCAGCCTTGGTATGTGACAATCAGTCAGCCAATTGTGACGAATTGCATAAGTTTGTGACGAACGGAGAAGTATTATTGTTCGGGATTGTAATCAATAATATCCTTCAGTTGTTTGGAATAAGCACGTGAAACAGGAATCTCATCTTCAACTCCGGCTAGTAGTAGCCTATACCCCTGAGAGTTTCCTTTTACCTTTTCGATGGTATCTGTATTCACCATAAAAGCTCTGTGGCATTTAATAACAGAGGGATAAGGAGCAAAGGCTTCCTCCATCTGTTTCATGGTGCAACGCATCACTTTCTTCTTTGCCTTGCCCTCGGTAGAAAAGAAAACATTAATGTAATTGCCGTTAGACTCTGCAAAAAGGAAGGAATCCACTTCCACATCAAGCGTCTCTCTTCCGTTACCTTCAATAGTAACCATTTCACCCTTGGAAGAGGTGGAAGTATGTGGTACTACTAGTTTATTATTCATTTCAGTGACTTCCCTCAGATTTTTAGAAAGCAGTCTGTTCTGCCTGAGAATAGTGAACAAGGTTATTGGAAATATTGAAATGAGAAGAGTTACCATCAAGAAGAAGCCTATGGTCACAAGATCCATCTTTGTAGAAAAGAACAAGAAGGAATAAAATGAGTTTCCGAGTGCGATAGTGAATACAATAAGAAAGAAACTCAACAGTTCTTTCCCTACTGTCCAGTTAGATTCCTTATAATAATCTTTCCACAAGAGGGGAAATACAAAAGATAATGCCGAGAGAGAAAGAAAAGTAACGATCATATACCCTAAAAGGATAAAAAGCTTATGCTCTTTTATATTGCTAAGCCCGAAAGGTTGGAAAACTGCAAGCAAAAAGAACACCAGCAAAGAGGATATCACAATTGATTTAAGCTTCCCTATATTGTTTGGATATGGTTGCTTCAAATATTTAATTATTCTGTTCTCCATCTTGTTTTTGATAATTGCTACAAATATAAACCTAAATCTATCAATGTTTACATTAGTTAGATTCAAATTTACAAAAAGAGGGTGAAATCACATTGAAGTAACACACCCTCTTTCCATGATACAAAAATGTATCAATTACTTTTTCGATTCTTTATCCTTGTCACGAATTTCTACACGACGAATCTTACCACTAATTGTCTTAGGCAATTCGTCAACAAACTCAATTACACGAGGATATTTATAAGGCGCTGTTACTTTCTTCACATGATCCTGAAGTTCCTTTGCAAGTTCATCACCAGCTTTGGCTTTGTATTCCTTAGACAGGATAATTGTTGCTTTCACAACCTGTCCGCGAATCTCATCAGGAACACCGGTAATGGCACATTCTACAACAGCCGGGTGAGTCATCAGGGCACTCTCCACCTCAAATGGGCCGATGCGGTAGCCGGAACTCTTAATCACATCATCAGCACGACCTACAAACCAGAAATAGCCATCCTGATCTCTCCATGCCAAATCACCGGTAAAGTAGGTATTATCGTGATAAGCTTCATTGGTAAGTTCTTCGTTTCTGTAATATCTTTCACTTAAACCTACGGGGAAACCTTTATCTAAATGGATTACAATCTGTCCTTGTTCTCCCTCTTCAGCCGAGCGTCCATCAGGAGTAAGCAGATCCACATCAAAATTAGGACTTGGAACACCCATACTTCCCGGTTTTGGTTCCATCCATGGAGAAGTAAAGATCACAAGTGTAGTTTCGCTCTGTCCATAGCCTTCGCGAAGCTTTATTCCGGTCAGCTGATGGAACTGATCATAAACAGCAGGATTCAATGCTTCTCCTGCAATTTCACAATATTCCAAAGAAGAAAGATCATATTTGGTTAAATCTTCACGAATAAGGAAACGGAAGATAGTAGGAGGCGCACAAAGAGAAGTTATGTGATATTCATGAATCTTCTCAAGTATAGCTGCCGGAGTAAATTTCTCGTGGTCATAAACAAAAACTGCTGCTCCCGAAATCCATTGTCCGTAAAGCTTTCCCCAAAGAGCTTTTAACCAGCCTGTATCAGCAATGGTCAAGTGCAAGCTTTCTTCATGAAGATTATGCCAGTATTTAGCTGTAACAATATGTCCCAGTGGATAAATAAAGTTATGTGCCACCATCTTAGGATTACCTGTTGTACCTGAAGTGAAACTGATAAGCATAATATCTTCATTATCGTTCACATGTTCGGGACGAACAAACGGTGCTGCATTGTCAATTCCTTTATGGAAATCATCCCATCCTTCAGGAATAACCGGACCAATTGACACACGATGTATCATTGTTGGAGATTCCGGCATAGCATCATTTATGTGACCAATAATCAATTCATCGCCATCAGCCACAATCGTCATAATGTCGGCAGCATTGTTACGATAAATAATATCTTTTTTTGTTAGCAAGTGTGTGGCAGGAATAATAACTGCTCCAATTTTGTGCAGTGCAATGATGGTGAGCCAGAACTCATATCTGCGTTTTAGGATAACCATTACTTTATCGTCTTTCTTTATGCCTAATGAAAGAAAATAAGAAGCTGTCTTATCAGTTAGTTCTTTCATTTCCGCAAAAGTGAAATGATGACATTCATCTTTGTCATTTGTCCATAATAAAGCAAGCTTATCAGGATGTTCAGCAGCCCATGCGTCTACTACATCATAAGCAAAGTTGAAGTTCGAAGGTATTTTAAGTTTATAATTCTTTTCGAAATCTTCCTGCGAGGTAAACTCTGTCTTTTCTAAAAATCTTTCGATCATATTAATATTGATTATTATCGTTGGAAATCGGTTAATTAAAAGAACTATGAATTAAATAATCATAGCCAGGAATCTCACCGATTTACCATCAAGTGCTTTCATTCCGTGAGGTTGTTTTGAATCAAAATAGATGCTGTCGCCTTCATTCAAAATCAGTTCTTTACCATTTATATTAAGGAGCATGCGACCAGAACAAACAAGATTAAATTCTTGTCCGGCATGAGCGTTAAAAGTAATCGGGCACTCTTCATCCTTAGGTTCTACCGTCACAATGAACGGATCAGCCTTTCTGTCTTTAAAACCAGCTGCAAGTGATTGATACTTATACGCTTTTGTTCTTTCGATAGACGTCCCCATCCCGGCACGGGTAAGAAAATAGGTGCTCATCTTAGGTTCTTCGCCAAACATCAGCGCATCAAGTGCCACTCCATATTTACGAGCCACGTTTTGTAACATACTTACTGAAATATCAGATTCACCACTCTCAGCCTGTACATATTCTTCAAGAGAGAGTTCGCAATCTCTGGCAACATCCTCTACTGTTAGTTCAAGAACGTCACGCAATCCACGTAATCGTTCTGCAATTTGTTTTATTTGTTCGTCCATATAATAAATGGTATTATCTGCTTGCTTTCATAGCCCGGATTATTGCCGAGCTGAAGCCTGCATGTTCTAATTCATTAAGTCCTTTGATTGTTAACCCTCCCGGTGTGGTTACTTTGTCTATTTCAATAGCAGGGTGAGTATCGTTCTGTAGCAAAAGTTCCGCAGCTCCTTTTACAGACTGGGCCACCATTTTCTGAGCATCTTTGGGATAAATGCCCATCTCTACTCCGGCCTCAACAGCTGCATGAATATATTTTAGCACATAGGCAATGCCACATGAAGTAAGTGCTGTAGCAGCACTCATTTGTGATTCGTTGATAATCATAGCCAGCCCCATTTCACTAAAAAGGTCAAGAATATACTGTTCCTGCTCTTTAGATGCTTTATAAGATGCTATTAGTGTGGTACTTTCAAGAAGAGAGATAGCTGTGTTAGGAATAACCCGGAAAATAGTAGCCTCATCACCTATTATTTTACAATATTCAGTAAAAGGAACGCCTGCGGCTACTGTAACCAGAATCTGTTTTTCTGAGTTGAATCTGATTCCTTCAAGCACATTCTTAACCAACCATGGTTTCACTGCCAGAATAATAACATCAGCAGTTTCGGCAGCAACATGATTGCTGTTAGTAACATTTATACCTGCATTAAATGATTTCAGTGCGTCGAGTTTTCCATTAGTAGGGTTAGTGACTGTTATATTAACAGCTTTTACCTTGGTACCTTGTACGAGACCACGAGCTATAGCTCCCCCCATATTACCGGCTCCTATTATCGCTATTTTCATACTGCCTAAAGTTATATGTTTAAGTACGGCAAACTTACACAAAAATCCTCAATATGTAAGTAATATAACCAAAAAATAGGCTTATTATACTTAAATATTGAGGATAAACAAACAAAATAACAAATAAAGTCTTTTGTTACAGTACTTTCTTCAATCTTTGAATGAATTCATCTGCTTCAGCTATGGTCAGGCAAAGCGGAGGAAGAAGTCGGATAACGTTTGTACCACTGACTCCTGTAAATACGTTCTGTTCAAAAAGCAGACGGCTACGGAGTTCTTTTATTGGTTGGGTAAACTCAAGTCCAATCATTAAACCCTCTCCACGAACCTCTTTAATTTGAGGAAACTGTTTCAGTTCTTTCATAAGGTGAGCGCCAACCTTAGCTGCATTCTCCATCAGATTCTCTTTCTCTATCACATCCAGAACAGCAAGAGCAGCAGCGCAAGACAAGTGATTACCACCAAATGTGGTTCCAAGCATTCCGTATACCGGAGTAAAAATAGGACTTATCAACACACCACCCATAGGGAATCCATTGCCAATACCTTTAGCTACGGTAATGATATCAGGACGGATTCCGGCATATTGATGAGCAAAGAATTTACCGCTACGACCGTAACCCGACTGAATTTCATCAAGAATCAAAATAGTACCGGTTTCCGTACACAGTTTACGCAATTCCTGCATAAAACCGTTATCAGGAACTTTAATACCACCAATACCCTGAATTCCTTCGATCATTACAGCACAAACATCTTTTTTCTGCAGTTCCGAACGCACAGCATCAATATCGTTAAGAGCAAGAAAAGTTACATCAATGCCCTCATTGATAGGTGCCACAATTTTAGGATTGTCGGTAGTGCGTACTGCAGCTGAAGTACGCCCATGAAAACTCTTTGAGAAAGAAACCACACGCTTTCTTCGGTTGTGGAAAGATGCCAGTTTTAAAGCATTCTCATTTGCTTCGGCACCAGAGTTTATCATGAAGAAAGAATAATCTTCATATCCTGAGATCACTCCCACTCGCTCTGCAAGTTGCTGTTGAAGCTTGTTAATCACAGAATTAGAGTAAAAGCCCAGTTCTGCAACTTGTTTTTGAACCATCTCTACATAATGAGGATGTGAATGTCCAACAGAGATCACAGCATGTCCGCCATAAAGGTCAAGGTATTCATTCCCTTTATCATCCCAGACCTTACATCCTTTTCCTTTTACGATATTGATATCGAACAAAGGATACACATCAAATAGTTTCATTTCTTTTGTTGGTTGTTTTAGAAGGCACTCGGCTTTAGCTTCAGCCCGGTAGTTTCTTCCAGTCCAAACATCAGGTTCATATTATGAACCGCCTGACCGGAAGCACCTTTTAATAAGTTATCTATGCATGAAATGATAAGAAGCTTATCACCATGTTTTTCGAGATGCAGCAAACACTTGTTTGTGTTTACCACCTGTTTTAAGTCTATATTTTTATCTATGATATGCACAAAAGATTCCTTTTCATAATACTCGGTGTACATACGTTTGATTTCGTCCAGTTCCACAGTCGTTTTAAAAACCAGTGTGGCATAAATACCACGAGGGAAATCACCACGATAAGGGATAAAATCTATATCCGATGCAAAGTTACTCTGTAATTGTTTCAGAGATTGCTTTATCTCAGGCACATGCTGATGCGAGAACGGTTTATAGATAGACATATTGTTGTTTCGCCAGCTAAAATGAGAAGTAGAACCCGGCTTCACTCCTGCTCCGGTAGAACCGGTTATAGCATTAACAGAAACATCATTGTTCAGCATCCTGTTCTTAGCCAAAGGCAGCAATCCCAATTGGATACATGTAGCAAAGCATCCGGGATTAGCCACACGCTTGCTTTGAGAGATACGATTACGATTAAGCTCAGGAAGTCCATAAATAAAATCGTGTTCATCGGATTCAATACGATAATCCATTGAAAGATCAATAATCTTTAATTCTTCAGGCAATGTGTGGCTATCCATAAACTTTTTGGTATCACCATGAGCCGTGCAGAAATAAAGCAAATCAATCTTATCGACTGGGAATTTATCAGTAAAAGCCATCTCTGTTTCACCATAAAGACCTTCATGAATATCGGTTATCTTATTTCCCGCATTACTGCTGCTGTTAATAAACACGATTTCAACGTTCGGATGGTTTATCAGCAAGCGAATCAATTCGCCTGCTGTATATCCCGCTCCGCCTATTATTCCTACTTTAATCATAATTTGCGTACTAATATCTGGTTATTTTCCGTTTTTCTTTTGATTTGCATAATAAACTCTCAAAGGATTAGAAAGAATTTTGGTAAATCCTTTTGCATCCTCGGCAGTCCATCCTTTACCAACTTCACCGTAATCACCAAAGTCGGTCTTCACCAAATCAAAAGATGACTCAACGCCAACCAAAGTATAGCTATAAGGACGAAGAATAATGCTAACCGTACCATTAACATTACGTTGAGAACTTTGAAGCATTGCTTCGCAATCGCGCATTACCGGTTCCAGATATTGAGCTTCGTGAAGGAACATTCCGTACCAGTTACCAATTTGGTCTTTCCAATACTGTTGCCATTTGCTCAATGTGTGTTTTTCCAACATCTTATGAGCATTTATAATAAGCATAGGCGCTGCAGCTTCAAAAGCCACACGACCTTTGATACCGATAATTGTATCGCCAATGTGCATATCACGGCCAATAGCATATTTAGAGCCAATTGCTTCAACCTTATTGATTGCTTCCACTTTGTTTTCAAACACTTCACCGTTAACAGCGTGCAACTGACCTTCTACGAATTCAAGTTTCAAAGTTTCAGTTCCTTGAGCAGTTACCTGTGAAGGATAAGCTTCTTCTGGAAGAGTTTGTTCAGAGTGGAGAGTCTCTTTTCCACCAATTGAAGTTCCCCAAAGGCCCTTGTTGATAGAATATTCAAGTTTCTTGAAGTCGGCTTCAATACCATGTTTTCTAAGATATTCAATCTCATATTCACGGGTAAGTGACATGTCACGTGTAGGAGTTATAATTTTGATATCCGGAGCAAGGACGTCGAATGTAAGATCGAAACGAATCTGGTCGTTACCTGCACCAGTACTTCCGTGAGCAACAGCATCGGCTTTAATTTCTTTTGCATAGTTGATAATAGCAATAGCCTGAAAAATACGTTCAGAGCTTACAGAAATAGGATAAGTACCGTTACGCAACACATTACCAAATACCATGTATTTGATACTCTTTTCGTAATATTCCTGAGTCACATCAAGAGTAACATGCTTAACTGCACCTAGTTTATATGCTTTTTCTTCGATTACTTTCAGTTCTTCAGGGCTGAATCCGCCAGTGTTGGCTACAGCTGTATAAACTTCATATCCTTTTTCTTCTGACAAATACTTTGCGCAGAATGAGGTATCCAAACCACCACTAAACGCTAAAACTACTTTCTCTTTCATATCTATCTTAATTTTTTTATAACCTTATTTATTTTCTGAACTTTCCTTGTCCTCTTTCTTATTAAAAGGATCTTCCGGATGCTTGCCCGGGTCATATAGCATACCTGTACAAAGACATTTTGTACCTCCCGTTCTCTGAAGAATATCGTAGTTAACGCAACTTTGACACCCTTTCCAAAAAGCCTCATCAGTAGTAAGTTCAGAGAATGTAACAGGTACATATCCTAATTCTGAATTAATCTTCATCACTGCAAGTCCGGTAGTTAAACCAAATATCTTTGCTTCTGGAAAACGTTCACGTGAAAGTTCAAAAGCACGGCGTTTAATCTTCTTTGCCAAACCGTGACCACGGAATTTATCAACAACAATAAGTCCTGAATTAGCAACAAATTTCTTGTTACTCCAGGTCTCTATATAGCAAAATCCAGCAAACTCACCTTCACAAAGCGCAATAATTGCTTTGCCCTCAACCATTTTTTGTTTTATGTATTCAGGAGAACGCTTTGCAATACCCGTTCCACGAATCTTTGCCGCGACCTCTATTGTAGTTAAAATAATGTCAACGTATGGAATATGACTCTCGTTGGCAACAAGAATTTCAATATTACTTTCCATTTCTTATCTTCTTTTCTTTTTAAATATTGGATGTTATATGTGAATTAAATATTCGGAATAATGTGAGACAATGATTGCTTAATTTCATTTCTGGAATAACCATCTCTGAACACCAATAAAATGGTGTCATCTCCTGCAATAGTACCAATGATATCCTTATATTCACGGTTGTCAATATCATAGGCAAGACTGCTGGCATATCCAGGACGGGTCTTTATAACAGCCATATTACCTGAAAAGTCAATCGATTTGAAACCGCTCTGCATTAACATTTCGCCAGGACTAGGTACGTCAATTGTTCGTTTATACATGGTATCGTTAGGCAAGACATATACATAGTTACCATTTGTAGTAGCCGCTTTGGCAACTTTCATCTGCTTCAAATCCCTGGACAATGTAGCTTGTGTAAGCTCATAGCCTTCTTTCGCTAACTCTCTAAGCAGCTCTTCCTGACTACCAATCTCCTTGCTGGAGATGATCATCTTAATTGAATCTAATCGTTTACTTTTGTTCGTCGTCATGTATAATTATTCTAAATTGTTCGCAAAAGTATGCATAATTTCGGATAACTCATGTATAAATTCCGAATATTTTTAGTTTTATGCATAAAAAAGTTCACTTTATGCATTTTTAATCTATAAATATAGGATATTATCCTATAAAACTCATTATTCAACTTCTAGCATCTGTGAATATTCACAGAACGAATTAAAAAACAGAAATAAAGATCAGGCAAAACTAGGCGAAACACTTTTCGTTTGATGTATATCTAAGCATATATTTGATATATATCTAAGTATTAGTTTGATATATATCAAAACCACCATTTGATGTATATCAAGAAGGAAAAACAAAAGCAGAACTTCCAAATATCTGCATGTTGTTTTTTTATAGCAAAAAAGCTATTCAATGTTTCCTCTCATTCAGCAACCAGAGAGCCAATAGCCCAAAAAAGATTGCAACTCCGGCACTCAACCATACTGGCACCGTAAATCCATTGACAACAATGGCTACAGCGAATGTAAAACGGATAAGCTGAATAAAGGCCAATATTAAAAGAAAAATGCCTATAACAAGAGATGCCGGTTTTTTCATAAGTAATCCTCCCTATTAATATGAGTCAATTTAATCACATTCAATCCTTAAAGCAGAACTCTAACTAAATAACAATCGGACTGTTTATAAGTTCTGAAAAGAACAGTGAAGCAACTTTAGGGGCTCACTTCTTATTCCGTGGAGTATAAATAGTGTGAAGCAATTCGTGCGATTTATGCCCGAGGGGCGCTCCAAGGAAATCACGATATAACATCTTTATATCTTCATTTTCATGCGATTTGCGCAAGGCCTTTCCTTCATCCTCTCTGTAAATTGCTTGAAGCCTCTGCATCCTGATCGCATCATTGACCGGTCGTGGCTGTCCGCCTCCACTCATACAACCACCGGGGCAGCCCATTACTTCAATAAAATGATAAGAGCTTGTACCTTTTTCTATTTCGTCCATCAATTCGGCAGCACCTATTAGTCCACTTGTAACGGCAACTCTCAGCGTTTTTCCTTCAAGGAATCTGAATTCGGGCAACGTCTTTTCAATCTTTAGTTCCGCTGTCTTAATCCGGTTAAGTCCCATCAAAGGTTTCAGATGAAGTTTTTCCGTAGGAAGTTCACGACCGGTGACCAGTTCATACACAGTACGTAAGGCTGCTTCCATCACCCCTCCCGTTGTTCCGAATATATCGGCCGCACCAGAAGATAAGCCCAAAGGACTGTCAAATTTACCTTCGGGCAGATTCCGGAAGTCAATCCCGGCATCCTTAATCATTCGTCCCAGTTCACGCGTTGTAATCACTGCATCCACGTTGGCCAAACCGTCATTGTACATTTCAGGACGGATAATTTCAAACTTCTTTGCAGTACAAGGCATTACAGAAACCATAAAAATAGATTTCGGATCAATTCCAACCTTCCCGGCAAAGTAAGTTTTGGTCAATGCCCCCAGCATCATATGAGGGGATTTACAACTCGACAAATGAGATAGCTGCTCTGGATAATGATGCTCTACATATTTTATCCAACCGGGACTGCAACTTGTAATCATTGGAAGAACGGCAGTTCTATCCTTCGAAGTAAATGTATCTTTTAATCTTTCCAGAAACTCAGAGCCTTCTTCCATAATGGTGAGGTCCGCTCCGAAATTGGTATCAAAAACATACTTGAAACCTATTTCGTGCAAGGCAGAAGCCATTTTGCCAGTGACCAACGTACCGGGTTCAAAACCAAATAATTCTCCAAGTGCTGCCCGCACAGCCGGAGCCGTCTGAACAATCACCGTTTTTGATTTATCATATAATGCTTCCCATACCTGTTCTGTAGAATCTTTCTCTTTCAAAGCCCCAACAGGACATACCAAGACGCACTGTCCACAATTGGTACAGATTGATTCTCCTAAAAGCTCATCCTCTGATGGGCCGATGAATGTAGAAAAACCGCGATGATGAGGATTCATCAGACTAACTCCCTGAACCTGATTACAGACCGTGACACATCGGCGACAAAGAACACACTTTGAACTATCGCGAACGATTGACGGACTTGAATTATCAATAAAATCTTTGGATTTTGTACCTTCATATCTATATTCATCCACTTGAATCAAATTACCAAGTTCCTGTAATTCACAGTTCTGATTTCGCCAGCAAGTAAGGCAATTCTTTGGATGATCAGAAAGCATCAGTTCATAAATTACTTTCCGGGCATTGCGAACCCTTTCTGAATTGGTATGAACAACCATTCCCTCGGCTACCACTGTTACGCAGGATGCTATCAGATTCTTCGCACCCTCTACCTCAACCACACAGATGCGGCAGGAACCAATCTTGTGGATGTTCTCCAAGTAACAGAAGTGAGGAATCAATATATGGTTCTGTTTGGCAGCTTCAAAAATGGTGGTACCCTCTTTTACCTGAACTGCTTTATCATTAATTACCAGGTTTATCATAGTATTTATTTTTAATGATCAGGACAATGATCTGAGCTACGGTCTGAACACCGTAAACATCTCATTGATTCAGCAATTGCATTAAGTTTGTGATAGCCCAGCCGTACTTCATCAAAATTGCCTTCCCTTTCTTTCGGGTCAAGAGATGGCATCTGGAACCGCTCATGTTCAACTGTAATTCCCTCATCTACCCCTCTTGTCGGGATCTCTATCGGCTCACCAATGTTCAATTTTCCAGTTCCGCCTAAATAGATATCAATTGATTTTGCCGCATTCTTTCCATCAGCAATGGACGTAATCACCACATCAGAGCCGCGGGCTATATCTCCTCCGGCAAAGATACCGGGCTGAGTGGTCATTTGTGTACAAGGATCAACAATAAATGTTCCCCAATCGGTCACTCCAACTTCCCCTCTTGGAATAAACGGTAAATCGGAATATTGGCTCACTGCCGGAATCACCATATCAACATCAATCATAAACTTAGAGTTGAGCACCTCTATCGGTATCCTCCGCCCATCTTTCCCAAACTTTCCGGGCATCATTCTTACACATTCAATCCCTGTAACTTTGCCATCACCTACAAAACGAACCGGAGCAACTAATTCATGCAAGATTACCCCTTCATCTATTGCATCTTCAATCTCTCTTTTGTCGGCAGGCATCTCTTCCTTTTTCCTTCTATAAAGGATATGCACCTCTTTAGCACCAAGACGAAGGGCCGACCTTGCAGCATCGATGGCAGTATTGCCACCTCCAATCACAGCAACAACTCCCTTCACCTTAACTTTTTTATTCAGGTTAATATCTGTCAGGAAATCGAGCCCGTGATAGACCCCGCCTTTTTCCTCTCCTTCGATGCCTATTTTCCTGGAAAGTTGTGTTCCGGTTGCAATATATATTGCATTATATTTTGATTTCAATTCATTGAATGTGATATCTTTTCCAACCTTCATGTTATAGATGATATTAATTCCCGACTGAACAATTGAATCAATCTCTTTTTTCAATTCCTCTTTGGGTAAACGATATTCCGGAATGCCATAAGCCAGAATTCCGCCTGCCACACTTTTCTCCTCATAGATATCAACTGTATAGCCAAGCCGTGACAAATAATACCCACAGGTAAGTCCGGACGGACCGGCGCCAATAATGCCTACGGAATTTCCATTCTTAGGGAAATTAAGGTTGACCAGCGGCTCACCTGAATTATACACAAAATCAGCAGCATAGCGTTTCAAATCGGCTATGGCAATTGGATCATCAATCTGAGCCCGGCGACATTTACTTTCGCAGGGATGAGTACAAACCCTGCCGCAAATAGATGGGAATGGATTCTCCTGACGGATCAGATTATAGGCATCACGCACCCTACCAGCAGCAATCAAGGCAACATAACCAGGTACATTAACCTTTGCAGGACAAGCATTCTGACAAGGAGCAAGGAAAAGATTGCCGCAAACGCCAGCCCGGCAGTAATTCTGCCTGATATGCTCGTCATACTCTTGTCTGAAATACTTGATAGTGCTAAGTACCGGGTTGGGGGCTGTCTGCCCCAAACCGCAAATAGCAGAATCTTTAATTGTATTACCCAGTTCAAAGAGAAGCTCCACATCGCCTTCTTTTCCCTCACCACGGGTGATCCGTTCCAAAATTTCCAGCATCCGTTTCGTTCCGATACGACATGGAACACATTTCCCGCACGATTCATCCTGAACAAAGTCCATAAAGAACCGGGCCATATCAACCATGCATGTATCTTCATCAGTACAGATCAAACCACCTGAGCCCATAATGGCACCAAGCTTGGTCAGAGATTCATAATCAATAGGAGTATTGAGGTGCTCGGCCGTAAGACATCCGCCTGAAGGACCTCCGGTCTGAGCCATTTTGAATAACTTACCTCTTGGAATTCCTCCACCAATATCATAAAGAATCTCACCCAAAGTAGTTCCCATGGCTACTTCTACCAACCCTTTGTGAACAATATCTCCGGCAAGAGCAAACACCTTTGTACCTTTGCTGTTATCCGTTCCAATGGATGCAAACCAATTGGCTCCTTTTAATATGATTTGGGCTACATTGCCCAGTGTTTCTACATTATTGATTACAGTAGGTTTCCCAAATAAGCCACTCTGCACCGGGTATGGTGGCTTCTGACGGGGTTCTCCCCTTTTTCCTTCCACCGATTCCATCAATGCTGTCTCTTCTCCACAAACAAAAGCTCCGGCACCAATCCTAATCTCAATATCAAAACTAAAATTACTTCCAAGGATATTATCGCCAAGAAGTCCAAGTTCACGTGCAGACCTGATACCAATTGTCAGCCTTTCAATCGCAATGGGATATTCTGCCCTGATATAAACCACCCCTTTGGAAGCGCCAATGGCATATCCGGCTATCAGCATACCTTCAATCACCGAATGGGCATCTCCTTCCAGCAAACTGCGGTCCATGAACGCTCCGGGATCACCTTCATCGGCATTACAAATAAGATATTTCTGATCACTCTTCTCTTTATTGGCCATTGCCCATTTAGTACCGGTAGGAAACCCGCCACCGCCACGCCCACGCAATCCGGATCTTTTTATTTCGTCAATCACCTCAGTTGGAGTCATGGTAAAAGCTTTGACCAATGCAAAATATCCATCGTGAGCTATATACTCTTCTATAGAAGCATAGTCAACGACTCCGCATTTTTGAAGTACTATCTTTTTCTGTTTCTTAAAAAAAGGAATTTCATTTAAACAAGGTATAATCTCGCCAGTCTCCCGGTTCTTATAACAAAACTTTTTGGCTATATTTCCTTCTTTAATATGTTCGTTTACAATCTGTGAAGCACTTGCAGGGTTAAGATTGCAATAGAGTGTATTGCCTGGATTAATAATCAAGGTAGGCCCCAGCGTACAAGCCCCCATGCATCCGGTAAGGTTTATCCGTACTTTCGACTGGAGGTGCTCATGTTCCAACGCCTGTTCAAAAGCCTCCTTGAACTTCTTACAATCCGAGGAGATACACCCCGCACCATAACAAATATGAGCAGTAAACTGAAATGTTTTCTCCTTATTCAGAAAATCATTTTTTATCGCTTCCAGGTCAGTGAGTGTATTGATTTTCATAGATTTATTGATTAGAGTTTCACTAACCTATTTCAACATACCCAAAATTCGTTTGATTTTATTTGGATTCACCTGCTTATAGACCTTGCCGTTGATGGTCATTGCCGGTGCAAGGCCACAAGAACCAATGCAACGCATCACTGTAAGCGAATACCTCTTGTCCGCTGTAGTTTCGCCCACATCTATTCCCAGTTCATCTTTCAATCTATTTAGCACTTCCTTTCCCCCACGAACATAGCAAGCCGTGCCCAAACATACAGAAATATTATATTCCCCTTTTGGTTTGGTTGAAAAGAAGGAATAAAACGTTAAAACACTGTTTACGTATGAGACAGACAGTCCCATTTGGTCGGCAATAAAACACTGAACTTCAGTAGGAAGGTAACTGAATATAGCCTGTGCCATATGCAAAATCTGAATAAGATTACTCTCCTTCCGGTCGTAATCAATGATCACAGTTTTAAGAAGATTATATTTCTCTTCTTCTGTCATCATATTAACATTGCATACATCGTCTTCGGTTAACATCTGGATTAATCTATTTGAATCCTGTTTATAAAATGTTTTGAATCGCCATATTCATTACGCACTATTTCTTCGCCAATCATTTTAATCCTCTTTTCAAGACAGTCCCAACAATCATCAGCTTCTTCGTCAATACAGGGTTTGTTATCGTAAAGAAGATAACTGCGTCTGTATTTTAATGGTGTGATGTTAGGCATCATTACATTTGCTCCGGCTTTCAACCCTAGCTCTCTTCCCAAAGGGAATATTGATTGAAGGGCTGTTGTTGATGCTATATTTATATCCGGCATCATTATTCTTAAAACAGCGATCATGCGAATGGACAGATTAAACCGTTCCATTAAAGGCATCAGTAAATCTTTATGATCGTACAACGGCGTATCAGCATGTTCAAGATACGGCCCCATACCTACCATATCAATGTCCCTTTCTTTAATAAACAATAAATCGTCTGTAAGGTTCTCTATTGTTTGAAAAGGTAAGCCAATCATCACTCCAGTGCCTGTCATATAGCCGGTTTTCTGAATATCTTCGAGACACCTGAGGCGTACTTTGAAACTATGCAAACCGTCGGCAGGGTGTATCTTTTTATAAAGATCCTCATTACTGGTTTCAATCCTCAGCAAATAGCGTTGGGCTCCGGCATCAAACCATCTTTGATAGGTTTCCAATGATTGTTCTCCAAGAGAGAGTGTGATGCGAAATTCCGGATTGGCAGCATTCTTTATTTTAGTTATCAGCGCTGTAATTCTTTTTGTAAAATCCGACCTGTTTAATTCTCCCGATTGAAGAACAATTCCTTTTAATTGTTGCTTCTGTGCAAACTCAACCACTTGAAGAATCTCATCGTCGGAAAGTGAATATCTGGCAACTTTATTATTCCCGCTTCTTATGCCACAATAATAACAGTTCTTTCTACAATAATTAGAAAACTCAATTAATCCCCTCAGATATACTTTCCTGCCAATGGTACTTTCTTTTATTGAATAGGCTTTCTTTATTAACAGCTCCTGATCGCCTTTATCTGTAATTGAAAGTAAACGAATAATATCCTGCCTTGAAAGTTCCTGTTTCTCTAATATTTCGCATACAGCAATCATACGTCAATTCATAAAGGGAGCAATAGCCCTATCAAAAATTCCATTTATCCAGGCAATGGTTAATCCGTAGTTTGTAACGGGAACACCTGCTTCGATGGCATCAGATAGGCGACTGAAAACTTGCTTCCGGGTTATCATGCAACTACCGCATTGAATGATTAAAGCATAGTCGGTTACCGGGTTCTTAATTTCATCCAGACCAGTAACTATATCAAAATCCAACTGTTTATGAGTAAACTCTTTCAGCCAACGTGGAATTTTAAATCGCCCGATATCGTCACAGCTCACCTGATGAGTGCACGATTCCAGAATCAATATCCTGTCACCGTCTTTTAGATTTGAAATCTTCTTCGCCCCTTTCACATATTCATTGAAAGGCCCGCGCATGTGAGCAAAAGCCACACTAAAACCGGTTAACGGAATATCGGAAGGAATAATCTTGTTTACCAACTTGAAAGCCTGGCTATCGGTAATAACCAATTTTGGTTTGATAGCAGTATTCTGCAAGAATAATTCCAGTTCGGTTTTCTCTACCACAATATTAATGGCCCCATTATCGAGCACATCACGAATAGCCATTACCTCAGGTAAAATCAGTCGTCCTTCAGGGGCTTCCGAATCTGTAGAGGTAATAAGCAAAACAATGTCTCCACGACTTATAATACCTTTCAATAAGGATGGATTCTGATAAGCCGTTTCGGGGATGATACTTTTGAGTGCTTCAATAACACAATCGACATTGGAATTTGTCTTTGCGCTAAACTCTACAATCGGGGCGTTTGTATACTGCTGAATCTCTTTGATTGTACTATTCATCAAAGCCTCAATATCGGTTTTGTTATACACAATCAGACAGGGAATATTATATCTGCCAAATTTACGGATCAGCATTTCGTCGAACTCATCAAACGTATTTTCGGCAATAAGTAACACGGCGCAATCTATTTGTTTGATTACATCCAGTGTTTTTGCAATTCTTTTTTCACCAAGCTCTCCACTGTCATCAATACCTGCGGTATCAATAATGATGGAAGGGCCAACGCCTAATATTTCCATTGACTTTTTTACTGGGTCGGTTGTTGTGCCTGCAACTTCAGACACGATGGCAACTTCCATTCCTGTAAGGGCATTAATGAATGAGCTCTTGCCCACATTTCTCCGACCAAAAATTCCGATATGAGGTTTTAAATCCCGGCCCATAATAACTAAAATTAGAATTAATAATATAAATCCCTTTTCCCTGATTTCAACAGACTGATTTTCTCGTGAATAGATATCTTCATCTTTTCATCGTCCATCTTGTCAATTGTTGAGCTGATAACCTTCCAGCCCTTATCGGCTGTATGTTGAGGTGCATAATCAATGAGATATTCCGCCAATGTGAGAATGGCGTTTGGCGTGCAATAACGTTTAATGAATCCCGGAACAGAGAATTCCATGAAATGCTCACCTGTTCTGCCAATCCGGTAACAGGCCGTGCAAAAAGAAGGAATCATGTTTTGGTCAAGCAATTCATCAATTATCTCATTCAGTGGCCTGTCATCATTTATCTGGAACTGTCCCCTGTTCAGATTCTTTTTAGCAGTGGATTCTGCATAACTGCCAATCTCTATATTGGTTCCACCGTCAATCTGCGAAACACCGAACTGAATTATTTCATCCCTGAGCCGGGCAGGCTCCCTTGCGGTCAGTATCATTCCGGTATAAGGTACAGATAATCTCAAAATAGCAACCAGTTTGGTAAAATCCGCATCACTTACAAAATAGTCCGTCTTCAGATTTTGCCCCGATGCATCTTTTACCCTTGGGAAAGAGATGGTATGCGGACCCACATTGTAACAAGCCTCCAAATGATTTGCATGGCGAACCAGTCCCATCACTTCAAAGCGCCAGTCATACAAACCAAACAAAGCACCTATACCCACATCATCAATTCCCGCTTCCTGCGCTCTGTCCAAAGCCGTGAGCCTGTAACCATAGTCGGCCTTCCTGCCACTTGGATGATAAATTTTATAAGCATCGGGATTATAAGTTTCCTGAAACACCTGATAGGTTCCTATTCCGGCAGCTTTCACCACCCTGAATCCATCGACATCAAGAGGCGCGGCATTGATATTGACCCGCCTTATTTCTCCTTTTCCCTTTTTTACGCCATAAGCAATCTTTACGGTATGAGCAATATACCCGGGACTATACTCCGGATGTTCACCATAAACAAGAATCAGCCTTTTCTGCCCCTTATCTTCCAGCGATTCAATCTCTTTGACAAGTTCCTCATCCGTAAGAGTTTTCCGTATGGCATTCTTATTAGATATTCTGAAACCGCAATAAGCACAGTCGTTAGTACATTTATTGCCAATATAAAGCGGTGCAAACAGTACTATTCTGTTTCCATATACTAAGCGTTTAAGTTCCTTCGCACCTTCCTTGATTTCCTCAATCAACTCAGGAGTATTGGCATTTACCAGACAAGCAACTTCTTCGAGGTTCAGCCTTTGCTTTGAAAGTGATTTAGTAATTATCTCACGAACCCTTTCTTTTGAAGAAACAGTATCATTAAGATAATCCCTTATTTCTACCGGGTCAATAAATGGTTTCATCCGTTCATCAGCAATGGAGTATTTCTCTGGAGTGAATTTCATAACTCTAGTATTAAAGCATCTAAAACAAAAGCATTTCCATGTTTCAGGTATTAAAAATTATAACAACCTGACGAATAGAATGTTTTAATATGACAATAGAAATCCATTCACCAATAAATAAAATCCATTGGTGAATGGATTTTATTTATTGGTGAATAACCGGAAAGAAACTCCGGTTTAGTTTCCTCCAAACTCCCGCCGTCTTTTTAAAAAAGACGGCGGGAGTTCAAAAAAAGACGGCGGGAGTTTTTAATTTGTGCTTTTTTGCAAATTCTACAGAAAAATGAAAAGCTACCCTCACTCCGTCACTATTTTATATAATCACTTAGAAATATGACATTTAACTAGTGAAGGTAGCAATTTCATCCCTCACTCATCCCTCACTTTTGGGGGCATCTCTCACCTTTTTAACAAATGTTAGCATGAATTTTAGAACAGCAGGCCACTTCAGGACAACACAGACGACAAAGAAAACCGAATTAACAACTGTTAAAAAAGTGAGGGATGACGCTTTTCGTGAGAGTTTAGTGAGGGATAAAGCTGCAACCATCACGGAATATTATATTATTAATCAGCATATTAACAACAATAGTGAGGGAGTGAGGGATGAAATGCTTTTTTCCTGATAGATTTAAAAAAGCAGCTTAAACAGATCACTGTAAAAGCCGCTTTTAAAAAATGTTATTTCAGATAATATCTGTATCAGAACTTATATCCAACAGATAATGAATAGCATACATTCCTTGCATTCTTAAAAGTTAACTGATCTTTAAGAATTTTCTTCAATCCGGATGAAGCATTCAAACCAACTATAAAGTGATTGGTTTCAATTGCCGCACCAGCACCCAATCCATAATCAAGTCTGTTATCAGTCAGAGGTCTGTTAGTAAAATTATTCCGGTCACCAAAAATATTCTTCTCAACCAGAGTGGTTGATCCGCCGGTAGAGATCTCATCATTAAACTTTCCTCCAATACCGTAAGCTATATACGGACCGGCACTAATAGCCAGTTTCATCTTATCAGAAAGACGATATTTATAAGCCGCCATTATTGGTAGCTCAATATATTGCGGATTCAGAGTCATTTTCTCAAGGCCTGAATGATATTTAGCCCCTTTAGTTATAAACAATAAAGAAGGCTGAATGGAAATTCTTTTGCTTAAAGCATAATCCATGCCCACCCCAACCTGATAATTGAGATTGAGTTTTGAACCATTCAGATCCTCACCTCCGAAAGAACTTAGATTAATTCCTCCCTTTACATTCCAGGAAATTTGTGCAACTGATGTTGCTGAAACCATAGCAATAATTGCTAAAACTAAAATCTTCTTCATTTTTTTCGTGTTTTAATGTTTACTCTTTCTCAGAGCCTGATAAATTACTTTAGAAGAATCGTTTAGTTCGTTAATTAAGTAGTTTCTGTCTGTGTGTGGTATCGTGTATAATAAAAAAAAGCCTCTTGCTTCTTTATAATAGATACAAACATAAAGCAATTTGTTTATATAAGGGGTCAGAATGTAATACAATAAGAAATACTTTTAAATAATAAACGTTATTTATCATTCCTTTAACACTCTTACGCCATGTTAATACCTTTATTATATTAAATTTGGCACACATTATTTAAAAAAGACAATGACAGACATAGAGAAAATGGCTGCCGGAGAAGTTTATTGGGGCTTCAACCCGGAATTTGTGCCACTATTAGAACGAGGACACGATTTTTGTTTCCAGTACAACCAAACACCACCATCCGATAAAGTCCGCAAGCGGCAAATACTAGAAGTATTTCTAAAAAAAGTGGGCCTCAATGTTCTTCCCAACAGCCCCATACATATAGACTTCGGTAATATGGAAATTGGAGATAACACTTTTATAAACTTCAATTTAGTAGTACTAGATGAAGCACTTGTCACAATTGGGAATCACTGTTTCATCGGTCCTAACTGCTCCATCTATACCGTGATACACTCATTCGGTTACGAAGACAGAAACCAAGGTTACATGTCGGCCCACCCGGTTGTTATCAGTGATAATTGCTGGCTGTGCGGCAATGTAACAGTTCTTCCCGGCGTTACCATAGGCGAAGGTTCAGTAATTGGTGCAGGCAGTGTGGTTACAAAAGATATTCCTGCAGGTGTGTTGGCGTACGGTAATCCTTGCAAAGTAATCAAGAAGATTGATGAGGTGGTACAGAAAGACAAAAGCGACAAATGATTTACATCATTCATCGCTTTGTCGGAGTGAGGCGATTCGAACGCCCGACCCCTACGTCCCGAACGTAGTACGCTACCAACTGCGCTACACTCCGATTGTTTACACATGCAAAAGTAAAGCAAAATTTTGAATTATCTAATAGATAAGAAGAAAAAAAAACAAAAGATGTTGGTAATTTCAAAAATATGTCTATCTTTGCACCCGCAATCGCAAAAAAGGTGCCATAGCTCAGTTGGTAGAGCAAAGGACTGAAAATCCTTGTGTCCCCGGTTCGATTCCTGGTGGCACCACCTTGCAGAAGCACTTAGACTTTTTGTTTAAGTGCTTTTTTGTTTTCTCCTCTTTTTTCTGGAATTATCAGTCTGGCTTTCAAAAGAACAATAAAAGTTGGTTACCTTCATTCATAAATAATCTTTGCGTCTCCCTATTTATACATAACAATAGATATTATTGCACACTAATTTTTTTTTGAATTCATTTATGTAACATATAACGGATCAGTCCGAATTCTTGGGGGATCCTAGTTAAAAGTTTATCTTTGCACAATGAAAAAGAAGATAGATAACCCAACCCCACTTGATATTTTAGGCATGTTTTTGCCTTCGGGCCTGCTAGATTATTTTGATTTAATCAACAGTGAATCCTTGGAAACCTGTTTTATTCTGTTCCTTGAAGAGAAGAATATTATTCCTGAAGAATGCAAAACACTTCCTCTTCATTCAAAAGGATTTATGCCGGAAATCGAAGTTCAGGATTTTCCTGTACGAGGTAAAGCGGTCTATCTTCGCATTAAACGGCGCCGTTGGGAAGATACTCAAACCGGTAAAACATATAGCCGTGATTGGAATCTGGTTGCCACCGGTACTCGCATAACCGCTGAGTTCGGTGCTTTTTTAAAAGAATTACTTAGACAATAATGCTGTCAGCAGCGAATCTTTGGCTGGGCACTATGGATTAGATGGCAAGCTCATTCAAAAGTATTATAAAGAAAATCTGAGTGATTTCAGGGAATGGGATCAGTTGTCCCATGCAGAAGATTACATTCTCTTCCCCAAAAACCTCTCTTATCACCTTTGCATTGATGAAACAGCGCTTACCTCAGGAGAATTATACACTATTCTCTCAAGTAAAAAAGGTCATGGCCGTAAAGGTACAATCGTAGCTGTTATTAAAGGAACCAAAGCTGAAGATATAATAAATGTACTCTGCAAGATTCCAGAGAAGGAACGCAATATTGTAAAAGAGGTTACTCTTGATATGGCAGGTAGCATGCAAAAGATTATCCGGTGTTGCTTTCCAAAAGCCATACAGGTTATAGATAGTTTCCATGTTCAGAAGCTTGCTTATGACGCATTACAGGATTTACGTATTTCTTACCGCTGGCAGGTTATATCAGATGAAGAAGAAAAGATAAAGCAGGCAAAGTTAAAGGGTAGAAAATATCAGGCAAAAGTTCTTGCTAACGGAGATACACTCAGGCAGCTTCTGGCCAGAAGCAGATACTTACTCTTTAAAGCTCCCGATAAATGGGTACACTCGCAAAAAGTTAGAGCAACACTTCTTTTTGAGCAGTTTCCAGATATTATGCATTTATATCATAGAGTGATGCAACTGGGACAAATTTACTCCCAGTCATATGATAAAAATGTAGCCAGATTGAAGCTTGCTCAGTGGTATGAAAGCATAGAACAAGAAGGATACAGGAACTTTTCCACGGTTAGTCAAACTATAGAAAACAATTATGAAAGAATATTGAACTTCTTTATTAACAGAAGTACAAATGCAGCTGCAGAATCATTTAATGCGAAACTCAAATTCTTCAGAGCTTCATTCAGAGGAGTGGCGGATATGACATTTTTCCTTTTTAGAATATCAAAAATTTATGCATAAAAGAAGACCGGATTTAACATTCCCCCAAGAATTCAGACTGATCCCATATAACTTCATTAAAAATTCATGAGGTATTGCATGCCCCATTCCTTCTACCATTATCAATTTAGACTCTGGAATTGATTTTGCTAAATCATTAATTCAATCTGCATATAAAAAGGGCATATATTTAACACTAATTCTAGTCTAATATAAATATGAAAATTCCTAAGATCTTATATCTTTAGCTTAATATGTAGAATTTATTAATAACTTTATTCCTACAGAATTCATTTATCTGATGAATATTTATTAATTTAGCAGTTAACATACAGAAGTATATAATTGATTATGACAGAATTTTGGGAAGCAGCTTTTAAGGAAAAACAGGAAATGTGGGGCTTTGATCCATGTGATTCAGCAATTGTAACATTGAAGTTATTTCGTAAAAATGGAATAAAGAAGGTTTTAGTACCAGGTTTCGGATATGGACGTAACGCAAAAATATTTATAGAAAACGGATTTGACGTAACAGGAATTGAAATTTCTGAAACAGCTATTGCTTTAGCAAAAAAGCACTATGGGAGTGACATTAAGGTATATCATGGCTCTGTAACAAATATGCCATTTGATCAAGAACTATATGATGGTATATTCTGCTACGCATTAATCCATCTATTAAATGCTAAAGATCGGATAAAACTAATTCATGATTGTTTTAACCAACTATCTATTGGAGGTTATATGATTTTTGTGGCAATTTCAAAAATTGATCTCAGATATGAAAAAGGAAAAAAAATAAGCAAAGACACATATGAGACTAAACATGGAATTGCTTTATTTTTCTATGATTCAGATTCAATAAAAGCTGAATTTGGGGATTATGGTTTGATTGAAGCAAAAGAGATAAATGAATCTTCTCAGAAATTTTGGCTGATAAAATGCAAAAAAGAAGATATAAAATAACAATATTGAAAGCATGAAGAAAAAAGTATATATATTCCTATTCGATGGATTTTCGGATTGGGAAATAGCTTATCTCACACCGGAGATAAATAAGAGTGAGAAGTTTGAAATAATCTATTTTTCAAAAGACGGAAATCCTGTAGTGTCTATGGGAGGACTAAGGGTAATGCCGCATATTCCCTTTGCGGAAGTAAATGTTGACGATGTTGACTTACTGGTTCTACCCGGTGGTGTGGCATGGGAGAAAGGAGAAAACAATGAATTGAACCATTTCACAAAAAATGTCTTTGAGAAGGGGAAATTGATTGCTGCTATTTGTGCTGCAACTTCTTACTTAGCTCAGCTGGGCATTCTGGACAAGATAAAGCATACCAGCAATGACCTGAATTACCTGAAAGCAATTGTTCCGAATTATGCGGGCGAAAGTTATTATGTAAACTCGCTTGCTGTGACCGACGAAAATATAATCACTGCCAAAGGGATAGCTCCTATTGAATTTGCCAGAGAGATATTTGAGAAAATGGAGTTATATAAAAAGGGGGATATTGAGAAATGGTTCCAGCTATTCAAGAATGGTATATGGAGCGAGTAGAGGAATCCCTTTTCAAGCCTCATTAACTTTCAAAAAAGGCTATTCTTATTCTGTCGACAAAACAATAATATACTATTTTTGTACTATCGACAGAATAAAAACAGGAAATATGGATAAGAATATTCTCAAAGCAGTTATTGCAGACAATCAAACGGAAGTTCCGAAGTATAAGGTAATTCCTCGAATTTTCACTTTTGAAGAATTTGGAAACTACGTCTTTGTCGGTATCCGGCGAGCTGGGAAATCTTTTTTGCTTTATCAACGGATGCAGCAGTTACTTGCCCAAGGAGTACAATGGGATGAGATGCTTTACATCAATTTTGAGGATGAGCGCCTTAGCGGAATGGCTGTAGAAGATTTAAATCTGCTGTTAGAAGTTCATTTAGAGATGTATGGAAAGAAACCTATTTTGTTTCTTGACGAAATACAAAATATTCCCGGATGGGAAAAGTTTGCCCGTCGAATGGCCGATACCAAACATCGGGTTTATATTACAGGAAGCAATGCAAAAATGTTGAGTCAGGATATTCAGACAACGCTGGGTGGACGTTATATCCCTGTCGATGTATATCCATACTCTTTCAAAGAGTTTTTAACGGCAAACAATATTTCTGTTACCACCAATTACTTGCTATCAACTAAAGGAAAAGCCGATGTATTGCGAAAGTTTAATGACTATTTTTACTTTGGTGGATTCCCTGAAGGTGCTGATCTTTCAGCTAAGAGAGATTACCTGACAAGTGTTTATCAAAAAATATATTTAGGAGATATTGCAGTTCGGCATGCTGTAGAGAATACGTTTGCCCTACGTATTTTATTTAAGAAGCTGTCTGAAAGTATAAAACAGCCTATGTCGTTTACCCGGATAGCAAATATTGTGTCGTCAACCGGGGCAAAAATCGGCACACAGACTGTTATTAATTATATGGAATACGCCAAAGACGCGTGGCTAATCAATCCAATACAAAACATCGCAAGTAAACTGGTAGACAAAGAAACTATTCCTAAGTACTATTACACAGATAATGGCATTCTGAATCTCTTTCTGTTGGATGGAAACACTTCTTTGTTGGAGAATATAGTGGCCGTGAATTTGCTACGTAAATATGGGCGCAATGATGCCGTTTTCTTTTACAATAAAGGAATAGAAGTTGATTTCTACATTCCTGATGCTTATACAGCTATTCAGGTATGTTACAATCTAGACAATAGTGATGGAACCTTTGACAGGGAAGTTAAAGCACTACTGAAAATTACCGAAGTTCTGGAATGCAATAAGCTACTAATTATTACACGAGACACGGAACGAATGTTAGAAGTCAACGGCAAGGTGATTGAAGTTGTTCCTGTATGGAAATGGCTGTTAAATCTGTAGACTTTCAAACTTCAATATCTGCATCGTTTGAATAGATACTTTAAACAATACATACCAGAGTTATCTAACTAGCTATCTTAATTCTGAATACTCTTATTTTTCAAGGCTATTCACTATATTACAGAATTTACATAAAAAATATGAAGAAAAAAGTATTTATATTCCTATTTAATGGGATTCTCGGACTAGGAAATATCTTATCTCACACCCGAAATTAATAAAAGTAAGAAGTTTGAAATAGTTCCAATTATTCAAAAACGGAATATGGAGTGCATGAAATGATGATCTCTTAGCACGTGTCTTTATTGGGAAAACCAGGCATAAATAAAGGGTTGAAATTCAAAATTTTACATTTATATGGAAGCAAGCAAGTAAAATATAAAAAATAACTGTCTAAGTTTAGCTAATAGTCAAATATATTTCGTATTTTTGTTACTTGAACAATCGAGTTTATATTGTATACTCTTTAGCAATGCTTTGCTCCACAATTATTTGTTGGATCTTCTCATCGTCAAAATCGACATCAAGATCAACTTACTTGTTTAAAGTACTGACAAGTTGCGAAGTGTACACTGTTATCATAAGACTCTTTTATAAAGTAGTAAACCATTCTATATAAGAAATAAAGTAACTTGTTTTTCAAGAGTGTGGATGTAGAAATTTTGCATCTTCAGAGAGTAAAAGACTAAATATATATCAATATCAGCATAAAAAAGCAATAATTAATGGCAAAAACAAATTCATTTAACAAAAGAGATTTAGAAAAGAAGAAAGAGCTGAAAAGACAAGAAAAGCTAAAACGGAAAGAAGAACGCAAAGCAAATGGTGGTAGTGGATCATTCGAAGATATGATAGCTTACGTAGATGAGAACGGGGTTATTAGCAGTACTCCACCAGACCCTGAGAATAAACAAGAAATTAATATTGAAGATATTGCCGTTTCTACTCCAAAACAAGAGGATATAGTAGAAGAAACTGTAATATCAGGCCAAGTGGAGCATTTTAATCAGGAAAAAGGATTTGGCTTCATTAAACGAACAGGCAGTATGGAGAAGTATTTTTTCCATATCAGCAATGCTCCGGCATCTATAGCAAAAGGAAATATGGTTACATTTGAGTTGGAACGTGATCTGAAAGGCATTAGTGCCGTAAAGATTAGTCTTTCCAAATAAGAATAACCAATAACAATAATCAGTAAAAAAAAGATGAACATTTATGTATCAAGTTTAAGCTACAACACTACAGGTGAAAGCTTACAAGAATTATTTGCAGAGTATGGAGAAGTAACTTCGGTTAATATTATCAAAGACAGAGAAACCGGCAGATCTCGCGGTTTTGCCTTTGTTGAAATGCCTGATGACACTGAAGGTCAGAATGCTATTTCAAAATTAAATGAGACAGAATTTGAAGGTAAGACAATCAGCGTAACAGTTGCTCGTCCAAAAACAGAAAGAAGCAACAGCGGTTATAATAATCGCGGTGAAAGCGGAGGCGGATACAATAGAAGACGATTCTAATCGAAACTATTTATATGAAAGAACGGGAAGACAATTATGTTTTCCCGTTCTTTTTTTTTCCGTAAGTGAATGGCGGCATTTAATTCATACTGAACCGCACCACTTTCAAATCCTTATCAGCAGAGCTACCTCCATAGAACAATTTATATTCTCCCGGCAAGCACCTCATCGTATTGGAGTTTGTATCAAACCATTGCAAATCATCAGTTGTCAGCTTTATATTTACTTGTTGCTTTTCACCTGCCTTTAAAGAGACACGGCGGAATGCACGTAACGTTTTAGTTGGGCCATCAACATCGCCCGGACGACTTAGGTAAACCTGAATTACTTCTTCGCCTGCTTGTTTTCCTATATTACTAACCGGAACTGTCAGCTCTATTGTATTACCTGCTTTTACTATAGATTTTGCCAGTTTGGCTTCTCCGTAAGCAAAGGTAGTGTAACTAAGCCCGTAACCAAACGGGAAGAGGGCTTCTCCTTTGAAGTAACGATAGGTCCGTCCTTTCATATTATAATTTTCAAAGTCGGGAAGTTGCTCTACGTTCTTATAGAAGGTAATGGGCAGACGTCCGGCGGGATTATAATCACCAAACAGAACATCGGCAACGGCAGTACCGGCTGCTTGTCCGGGATACCAGGCTTGCAGGATGGCTTCACAACTCTTTGTCTCGGGTACTAATCCCATAGCTGAACCGGAGCAATTTACAAACACTACCTTTTTACCGGCATTAGATAGTTGCTGAAGTAGTTCACGCTGAACAGCCGGCAACTCAATATTTGTACGGTCACCCCCTTTAAAACCATCAGCTTTTACTGCCATCTCCTCTCCTTCTAGTTTGGGAGAAATACCGCCCACAAAGACAACCACATCAGCATCTTTCACATCGGCAATCGTTTTGGTAAAGTCAATATTCACCTCTTTCCCAAAATCAAAGCTCAAGGTTCCATCATATTGAACACTATAATCCAAACGTATGTCATACGATTTTCCGGCTTCTGCTTTTAATGTAAAAACATTCTTAGGCAAGCCGATGCTTCTGCCTTTTCCTTGTAGTACTCCGTCAATGAATAGCGTATAAGAACCATTTAAATTCATATAAAAAGCAACGTCTCCAGACTCTTTAGGCGTAAAGACTGAATGATAGCGGGCAGAGAAATTTGCCAATGGCACTCCACGGGCAAACACTGTACCACCTGCTGCTGAGAAATTAAGCGGAGTGGTAAGTCTGTCATTGGCTATTGGCTCTCCACTAAAATCAGTATTACTCCAATAAGTGGCTTCAAAACCTGAATTTCCATTTAATGAGCATTGATCAAACAGGCTGTTCAGGGCAACATTCTGTGTATAGCCGCAACCCTGAACGTAAGTTACCTTGTCCGCCCCAATCTTATTTCTTATGCCTTCCAAAATAGTGGTAGTATGATATGGAAGTCCGTTATAATTTGCCCACATGGTAACAGAGTCTGTTGCATTGGGCCCCATCACTGCCACCTTCAGGTTCTTTGACAATGGAAGCTGGTTACTTCTATTCTGCAGCAAAGTCATACTTTCCTGAGCCATTTTAAGTGCCAGTTGCTGATGTTCCGGACTGTTGATAACCTCATCTTTCAGCTGCATCCATGGCACCAAAGAGGGATCGTCCATTTCACCCAACTCAAAGCGGGCTTTCAGCAAGCGAATAACTGATTCGTTGATTTTATCTTCGTTAATAAGACCCTGCTTTATGGCAGCTGGCAGGTTCCCGTAAACAGAACCACATTCCACATCCGTGCCACTAGCTACAGCTTTTGATGCTGCATGAGCCGGATCGGGCTCTGCACCGTGTCCTTTTGGAACGGGCATATAGACATCATTTATTGCCCAACAATCACTCACCACCAAATGTTTATATTTCCATTCATCACGTAATATCTGCATGAGTAAGCGGTTAGAACCGCAACATGGCGAACCCTCAAAACTGTTGTAAGCACACATCACCTCTTTTACATCGGCCTTTTGCACGAGGTCTTTGAATGCAGGCAGATAGGTTTCCCACAAATCGCGCGGCGAGATATTCTCGGCATTGAATGTATGCCTGTTCCATTCCGGCCCGCTATGAACAGCAAAGTGCTTGGCGCAGGCATGGAGTTTGTCATAACCTGCCTTCGGAGTTCCCTGAAGTCCGTGAACAACAGCCTGCCCCATGCGGCTGGTAAGGTAAGGATCTTCGCCGTAGGTTTCCTGTCCCCTGCCCCAACGTGGGTCTCGGAAAATGTTAATATTGGGAGTCCACACCGTTAGTCCCTGATAGCGGCCAGACTGTCCGGCACTGCTAAACTGGCGATACTTAACCCGAGCCTCATCACTTACCGCATCAAAAACCTGAAAAAGAAGTGTATCGTCAAACGAAGCAGCCATTCCTATTGTTTGTGGGAAAACGGTTGCTTTGCCGGCACGGGCAATACCATGAAGTGCTTCGCTCCACCAGTCGTATGCTTTGATGCCTAATCGTGGAATAGGTTTTGAAGAGTTCTGCATAAGAGCTACTTTCTCCTCTAATGTAAGTCGCTGCAACAGATCTTTTGCTCTCTCAACAGGTTTTAACTTCGGGTTCTTGTATGCCTCTTGTGCAGATATGCCTATCGACAAAGAGCAAAGGCAGACTATGCCTAGGTTGCGTTTGATTAAATGTGTTAGTTTCATCGTATTTTGTTAATAATTAAAATTCAGTTACCATCTCCTTACCATCCAGCCAGGCAGCCATATTCAGCACCAACAAGATGGTAAATAAAATAACGGCAGAGATAGAGTTCGGATGCGGTTCATGGTAATCGATCTAAAAAGTTTCCTACAAAGATATATTTTAAGACAGAGATTGGGTTAAAAGAAATGAGAAAAAAGTTAAGAAATTAGATAATCAGGTCTCAACTCGTATAAATTATGCTTCCATTATTGGAAAAATAGCAATAAATAATCTATATTTATATCCGAAACAGAATAAATATAGACTTATGGATTCGAAAGTTTCTTTTAGTTTCATTTATCAGTTAGTATTCCTTAATGTAAAGGATAGAGACCACTTTATCCAGCCCCTTTAACGCCATTTTATTAGTTAATTAGTTATCGGTTATCTCAACACTGAAAGATAATCGATTTTGGTTGTTATTATCATTTTCAAAACAAAAAAATACATTTATGGAATTACCTTTTGCAGAATCATGGAAGATTAAAATGATTGAACCTATCAGAAAGAGCACCCGCGAAGAGCGCGAACAATGGATGAAGGATGCTCACTATAATGTTTTTCAACTTAATGCTGATCAGGTTTATATTGATCTGCTCACCGATTCCGGTACCGGAGCGATGAGTGACAGGCAATGGTCGGCAATGATGGTGGGTGATGAAAGCTATGCTGGAGCATCTTCTTTTTTCATGATGAAAAATACAATAACACGGATTACCGGATTTGAATATGTTCTGCCTACTCATCAGGGAAGAGCCGCTGAAAATGTGTTGTTCTCCTGTCTGATAAAAGAGGGAGATATCTGTCCGGGAAACTCGCACTTTGACACCACGAAGGGACATATTGAGATGAGAAAGGCTTTTGCGGTGGACTGCACCATTGATGAAGCAAAAGATACTCAGCTGGAATTGCCTTTCAAAGGGAATGTGGATTTAAATAAGTTGGAAGCGGTTCTTAAAAAGGATAGTGACAGGGTACCGTTTATCATTATGACTTGCACAAACAACACTTCGGGCGGGCAACCGGTTTCTATGAATAATTTGCGTGAGACAAAAGCTCTTGCAGAGAAGTATGGCAAGAAGGTGATTATTGACTCGGCTCGCTTTGCTGAGAATGCTTATTTCATCAAAACACGTGAAGAGGGATATATCGGAAAGACTATTAAGGAGATTTGCCTCGAAATGTTTTCGTATGCCGACTGTATGACAATGAGTGCAAAGAAGGATGCTATTGTGAACATGGGTGGCTTTATTGCAACAAATGTGCAGGAGTGGTTTGACGCCGCCAAGATCAAGAACATTATGTTTGAAGGATACATCACTTATGGTGGAATGAGCGGACGGGATATGAATGCCTTGGCAGTGGGATTGGATGAAAACACCGAGTTCGAGAATCTAGAGACTCGCATCAGGCAAGTGGAGTATCTGGGTAAGAGGCTGGATGAATATGGTATTCCTTATCAGCGTCCCGCAGGTGGACATGCTATTTTTGTTGATGCACCCAAAGTGCTGACTCATGTTCCAAAAGAACAATTTCCAGCTCAGACATTAGCAGTGGAGCTTTATCTGGAAGCGGGTATTCGTGGTTGCGAGATTGGTTACATTCTGGCCGACAGGGATCCTGTAACCCATAAAAACCGATTCAACGGGCTGGACTTGTTGCGGTTAGCTATTCCTCGTCGGGTCTATACAAATAACCACATGGATGTGATTGCGGCAGCTCTAAAAAATGTTTTCGACCGGAGGGAGTCTATTACCAAAGGAATGGAGATTGAATGGGAAGCTGAATTAATGAGGCATTTTACCGTAAAATTAAGAAAAGTGCAATAAAGAAACTGCAACCAGATATTATAAGAGTAGCCAGACGTAGAAACATCTGGCTACTCTTATATCAAACAACTATTAGTCTTAGACTAATCCTTTGTTGTAATCTTTACATTATCCCAAACTATGTTATTTGCTCCTGCAATATTCATTGTACTATTTTTGGTCTTAATCTGAGTATTCTTTACTGTAAATCCATCAACATCAGATATTTCAAAAAGTGCTTTCGACGAAACATTGCAGTTTTCAATCACTACATTAGATATTTTCGTTTCAGGAATACCGATTGCACGAATAAATTTATCGCAGTTCTCTATAATAACATCCTTTATGAAAATGTTTTTATAAGATGGTGTTAATGAAGTTATGCTGCGAACAGGTAAGCGATTGGCCAGTTCACCAACATACTCCTTTGAGCCAAGCATATCCCATTTAATGGCTGGTCCGGGTATGTTAAGACGGATACGTTCATAGTAGAGATTCTCTCCTCCTCCACCACGATTGCGTCGTGTTTTAAAAAGGATCCCATTCTTTGTTCCGTCAAATACACAGTCGTGCACATACATGTTTCTGATCATGCCTGCTGTTTCACTGCCACAAGTCACAGATCCGCCTCCCTGTTTTGCCAGACAGTAACGGATGATAATATTCTCGGATGGTTTATTTACTCGCAAACCATCTTCACAACGACCGGATTTCAGGGTAAAGCAATCATCACCACAATCAAGAGTACAATACTCTATCAGGATGTTGCGTGAAGAATCGACATCTATACCATCGCTTCTGAAAATTCCTACGCTATTTACTGTAATTCCACGTATAATAACATTTTCACAATATTGAGGCACCACATTCCAGAAAAGTGTTTTCTCGAAAGTTACTCCTTCAACAAGAACATTCTTACAATTTATTGGAGCAAAAAACATAGGAAGAAAGACTGGTTTCCCGTTCTTTCCATCGAAAATTCGCTTCTCAACCGGAGTTGATATATAATTCTCTATTACAACGCCTTCCATCTGTTTCTTAAAGATTTCACAGTCTCGTGAAGGACCTACTAACTTGCCTTTTCCGGTTAATGCTATATTTGTTGCCCCATTTGCATAAATAAACGCTCCCAGGGAATAAAGTTCTATCCCTTCATTTCGGGTAAAGACTATCGGCAAACAATCCTTTATATCACCACTAAAATGGAGTTCTGCATTTTTCTCTAAATGCAGGTTTATATTGTTCTTTAATATTATACGTCCTGTCTGCCATTGACCAGCAGGAATAACGATTGTTCCGCCACCTTTACTGCTCAACTTATTAATTACTCTCTGAATAATTTTAGTACAAAGTATATTTTGTTTGGCTCCCGCACTTTCTATATTGATAGTTTGCTTAGAGAAATCAGGTCGTATCAGATCAGGCATTGCAAATGGGGCCACAATGGGAGCTATTGTATCTGGTAGTTTTAATGCCCCAACCTGACTGCTAGTAGGTACCTCCTGGCTAAACGCAGTTAACAAACTGGATATTAAAATTGCAAATACAAATATTTTCTTCATAACACTATATAATTAAATTAAACGTCTTCTCTGTTTTTAATGAATGGATCTATATCTCTTCTACAAAAACAAAAAAGATAGCCCTACTAATAATTCCAGGTACAAAATTAGCTCATTAAAGCATTGACGAATGGGAATAATTATTCAAATACTGGGAAACGAGTGCAAAAGATAGAAAAAACTCAGACATTCATATATGACTCACCAAAAATGAGTATATTTGCTGTAATTGGTAATAATCTATTCTGAATTTGAAAGAGACCGGTAAAATAAAGGGATTTATAGGTTCTGTCATTGAACTCAATGATGAAGAATGGTCCTTGATTGATAATTATATTGAGATCAGGCATTTTAAGAAAAATGAGTTTTTCCTTAAAGAAGGAGATGTCTGTGATTCAATAGCTTTCATAAACTATGGTTTATTTGTCTATTACAAAATGCTCGATAATGCAGATGAAAAAACAACAGATTTTGCAATTGAAGAAGAATGGATGACTAATAATCACAGTCGGTTGAATAATTCACCTTCTCATCTTTATATCAAAGCCATTGAGGACTCTGAAGTACTGATAATCAAAAACAAAGACCTCGAAAATCTATATAAAAGAATGCCTAAGCTTGAAAGGTTCGGAAGGATTCTGATGGAACAGGCATTCGTAAAGCTGGTTCAGCTTAGCATTGACCTACAGATACTTCCGGCAAAAGAGCGATATCAAAAACTACTAAAAAACTATCCGGAGATTTTTCAAAGACTGCCTTTATATCATATAGCTAATTATCTGGGGATTGCGCCCAAATCACTCAGCCGCATAAGAAATGTTTTTTGAGTAACTGATGATTTGGTAACAAATGTGGAGCAACCATTCTGCCATCTATTCTGATCTTTGCACCAGAAAATAAGATTACCAAATATCAGAATTATGAAGAATATTACTTTATCACTGGCATGTTTATTAATTGTTGTTCCACAAATCTTTGCTCAAACCACTACGGAGCAACAGCCTGCCGAAACAAAACAGAAGAGTTATGATGTAAACCAAGCTTTGGAAGTTGAGAGTTTGTTCCCTATGTTTCTTACAGGAGGATTCCATGTTGGAGTTGGTTACCGCTATAAGAAGTTTCGTGTGAGGGCGAGTGTTATAAACGGAGGAAGTTATAATGCTGAAACTGCAGGAGTGGATAATTCATCATCTGAATTCAAAAGATACTACAAGACTTCTCCGGGATTATTTTTAGGATATAATGTATGGAAGAACCTTGAACTTTACACTTACGCTGAGCTACATACTTTCGAGATTGAACAAAAAAGTTCGGGTATAAAAAAGGATCTGCACAGTACCGATTTAGGAGCTGGTATAGGATATCAGTTCTTTATTGGTCGCTATTTCTACGTACAACCAGCTATGCACATTTACCTCAGAGGGGATAAAAGTCTTGATTTCAACGGAACAAAATACAATATATCCAATATTGACCTTTCCCCTGTAATTAGGGTTGGAGCCAGACTTTGGAAGAAATAACAGATCTGTTCATTCAACTATTATCACATAAATCTCCAAACATTCAGAGATACAACTACTAATGATGTTATTGCCAGTAAACAGGCTATCACATTTGCATTTCTACTTTCTTCCTTTTTAAATGCAATGATTGATAGCCCTACTGCAATTAAACTTATTATTACTATGATGTAATATTTAAAATAAAATCCCACAAACTGTGTTAGTCCCAACAAAAGTTGAGTTTTCCCATCTAAAGCTGAATATCGGATAGCAATATCATGATTAATTTTGATAGTAGAAATAAAAGATATAATGCTTAACAAGATTGATATATAAGAGATTATTCTCTTTCTAAGAACTGGCATTTTAAAGAAATATTGCATATTCAATTTATCATTCATTTAGTTATTTACAACTACCCCATCCCAATTAGACAGATATAAATGAGGGATTGTTTTTATAAAAACAACTATCAAGATGATCATTTACATAGCCTACAGCTTGCAAGTGAGCATAACAAATTGTTGTTCCAAAGAATTTAAAGCCTCTCTTTTTCATGTCTTTACTTATAACATCAGATAGTTCTGTAGACGCAGGGATCTGATCTAATGTTTTCCAATGATTGACTATTATGTTACCATCGGGCAAGAAAGATTTCAAATAGCTGCAGAAGCTGCCAAATTCCTTTTGAACTTCAAGAAAACAACGGGCATTAGATATGGTAGATGTTATTTTAAGCTTATTGCGGATAATTCCGGAGTTCAACATTAATCGTTCAACATCCTCACTTGTAAACTGAGTTACTTTCCAGGCATCAAAGTAAGCAAATGCTTCCCGGTAATTCTCCCGTTTCTTCAGAATAGTACTCCAGCTTAACCCAGCCTGTGAGCTTTCCAGAACAAGAAACTCGAACATTATGTGATCATCGGTCACTTCCCGACCCCATTCTTCATCGTGATACTTTACATATAAAGGATCTGTTCCACACCAACCACATCTTTGTTTATCCATATTCTGTTCCATTTCTTTGTGATTTTAATAATTAGCACAAATATATAAAAATATGAAATAGTCCGGCGATATAATTTTTAAAATAATGAATGAATAAATGCTTCAGTTACGATTATAAAGAAAATAGTTCGGCAAATTTCTGCATGTGGGTATTATCTGTACCACAACATCCACCTACTATCTTCAAAGGGAAATCTTTGTGCAGAGCCATCATGCTTTCTCCCAGTTCAAATGAAGAAGAAGATTTCAGACAAACAGATTCGTTTAACTCCTCTGGACTCAAACAAGAAGTATTTGCTTGTATTCCTTTAAAACGAGTTTTTACCAACAGAGTATTATTTTGCGGATAGGATAATGCCTGACGCAGCACATCAGGATGCACACAATTAACCATGTAACATAAAGGATGAGTTTTTGTATTAGAATCAATATTAGCTATAGCATCATTAATTGAGGTTCCATCCAATAACGCACCGTTTTTACGTATCATAAAACTGATAATATAAGGAAGCCCTGTTGTTTCCATTGCCTCAGCCATGCCGATGCTCTCTGCCAATGCGGGCATTATACCTGCAAACAAAAAATCAACACCTGCATCCTTAAAAGACTGCAGTTGAGAAAGGTGGAATTTGAAAGAATCATTTTCCGATAAAGACATTACTGGGTCATACGCATCTCCACGGCATCCCGTCAGCCCTCCAATATAGACAGGAGTATTATAGCCCGATTTTAGCTGAGTTAAGAATGCCACATTATCAGCTATTATATCTTTATCTCTATAAATAGAACGACCAACCCGTTCACTATTCACTCTTCTTGTGGGAGTCATTAACATAATGGGTAACTGAAAAGATTCTGCAATATCCATATATTGTTTATAAATCTCAGCCAAAACACATCTGTATTTATCATTATATATTAATCCGGCATGCACAATATCATTATCCAACGGGATGTGATATTCACGACGCAATCGTTCAACAATAGCGCCTTCGGTTAGAATAATCGGAGCTTCTTGATAAGTATCTGCAAAAGAAGAAAATTCCATCTAAATATCTGTTTTTTGCAAATATAATAAATAAAATGGCTTATCCGATTAATGCCTAATTAACCAGATAATTTTGTTATATCTCAAAAAGATCTAAAGCATACAATAAATTCATTTTCTTTACTTATTATGATCCCGATATTTTTTGATTTCCCAATTTTGTAGGACATTCAGAAACGTCATGCAATAACATTTGTTTTACACGAGAATATAAACATATTACAGTTGTGTTACAACCGCGTTACAACCGCATTTATTTTGAATATAAATAATTAGATATTATTGGATTAATAATATGAAAGCTCTATATTTGCACCTGAAATAATATAGACTACTGATGAAAATTAATACTTTAATGAGCATGTTTGCTCCAAAAGATGTTAAGTTTTTCCCAATGTTGGAAGAAACTGCTTCAATTCTCTCTCAGTCATCAACCTATCTACAAGAGCTCTTTTCTTGTGCAGATGAAGGACATAGAACTGAATTGTGCAGACTGATTAAAGCCGAAGAAGTTAAAGGTGACAAAGTTACCGGAAGTATTATCCACGAGTTAAACAACACATTCATTACTCCTTTTGACAGGGAAGATGTTCATGCTCTTGCAGATGTTATGGATGATGTTATTGACGTAATTAACCGTTGTGCACAAAAAGTGCTTCTTTACCAACCACACAGTTTTCCTAGTCATTCCGTTACTTTAGTTGACATTATCAAAAAGGGTAGCAACGAAATCCAAAGCGCAGCTAGTGAACTTTCTAACATGAAGAAAACAGATCTTCGTCTTCGCGCACATTGCAAAGAGATTAAAAGACTGGAAGAAGAAGCTGACGTTGTATATGAAGAAGCTATTATGAGCCTTTTTAAAGGAGCTGACACAATGAACGATACTGTTGAACTTATCAAACTGAAGGAAATTATTCAGGAACTTGAAAAAGCTGCGAATAAGATCAACAGTACAGGGAAAGTTATTACAACTATTCTCGTAAAATACGCCTAATAAAATAGAATCATATGACATTACTTATTATTGTTATTGCATTAGGACTAATTTTCGACTTTATTAATGGCTTTCACGATGCAGCTAATTCTATTGCAACAGTTGTAACTACTCGGGTTTTATCTCCTGTACAAGCTGTTATATGGGCTGCAATGTTCAACTTTATTGCATTCTTTGTAGCTAAATATCTTATTGGAGAGTTTGGTATTGCCAACACTGTTTCTAAAGTTGTTTTAGAGCAATATATCACTTTACCAATTATTCTTTCAGGACTGATTGCCGCAATTTCATGGAACCTTATGACATGGTGGCTTGGTATTCCTTCATCATCATCTCACACCTTAATCGGCGGTTTTGCAGGAGCTGCAATTTGTGGTGCAGGATTTCAATCTATCCACACTTCAGTAATTATAACAATCGCTTCGTTTATTGTATTGGCTCCGGTTATTGGTTTGGTTGTATCTTCAGCTATCACTATTTCCGTTTTATGGATATTCAGAAAAGTTAATGCTCGCTTTGCCGAGAACTTCTTCAGGAGATTCCAATTAGTAACTTCTGGTATGTTCAGTTTGGGACACGGTTTGAATGATTCTCAAAAGGTGATGGGTATTATTGCTACTGCAATGATTGCAGCAGGCCAGATAGACTCTATTAAGAATGTACCCGATTGGGTTCCTTTATCATGCTTTGGTGCAATTGGTCTTGGAACTATGGTTGGAGGCTGGCGCATTGTTAAAACAATGGGTAGTAAAATTACCAAAGTTACACCTATTGAAGGTGTATGTGCTGAAGCAGCTGGTTCTTTAACTCTATACTTAACAGAAGCTCTTAAAATACCTGTAAGTACAACTCACACTATCACCGGTTCTATTATGGGTGTAGGTGCTGTAAAAAGGCTATCTGCTGTACGCTGGGGAGTTACTATAGATTTGCTTTGGGCATGGATTCTTACAATTCCTGTTAGTGCAGTACTTGCTGGCCTGATTTATCTGTTGGTAAACTTTATTGGCATTAAATAATAATTTCATATATGAGTATAGAACTAGGGAAATTTAACGTACTTGAGATCGTAAAAACAGTCGACTTCGGGGTTTATCTTGATGGTGAAGAAGAAGGAGAGATTTTACTTCCTACTCGCTACGTTCCTGAAGAATACAATATCGGTGATTTCCTTAACGTTTTTCTCTATCTGGATAACGAAGAACGGCTGATTGCTACAACCCTAACCCCTTTGGTACAGGTTGGAGAGTTTGCTTGTTTGGAAGTAGCCTGGATAAATCAGTTCGGAGCATTCCTTAACTGGGGGCTAATGAAAGATCTGTTTGTACCTTTCCGGGAGCAGAAAATGACTATGCAGGTAGGTAAAAAATATGTTGTTCATGCACATATTGATGAAGAAAGTTATCGTATTGTGGCTTCGGCCAAAGTAGAACGCTACTTGTCCAAAGAGATTCCTCCATATCAACCAAACGAAGAAGTATCCATTCTTATCTGGCAAAAGACAGATCTTGGTTTCAAGGCCATTGTTGAAAATCAATTCAGTGGTTTACTGTATGAAGGAGAGATCTTTCAACAATTACAAACCGGAATGACTCTGAAAGCTTTTGTAAAGCAAGTTAGAGAGGATGGAAAAATTGACCTGATGCTTCAAAAGCCAGGATTTGAAAAGATAGATGATTTTGCAGAAACTTTATTATCATATATCAAAGATAATGGTGGAAGCATTACATTGAATGATAAAAGCCCTGCAGAAGAAATATATGACACCTTTGAGGTGAGCAAGAAAACATTTAAAAAGGGGGTTGGAGACTTGTATAGAAAAAGACTGATCATTATTGAAGCTAACGGTATTCGTTTAGCTGAAGAAAATAAGAAATAGGGAAATCCCTAAATACATTTGGGGATTATCATTAGGGCGAGGAGTTTCCTCGCCCTATTTTTGTTGAATAAAAATAACCATTAAAACTGTTGAGTTATGAAAAAAATAATATTTACCTTGATTGCCATCAGTATGGTTTCAATGAGTACCATGAGTGTGGCTGCTATGAGCATGAATAAGGTTCGAAATGAGACTCGATTCCTCACAGATAAGATGGCTTATGAATTGAATCTTTCTACAGAACAATATAATGACTGTTATGAAATTAATTACGACTTCATTTATAATGTTCGCAATATAATGGATGATGTGATTTATGGTGAAGATTGGGCACTTGACAGATATTACAATTATCTTGATGTACGTAATGACGACCTTCGCTGGGTATTGGAAGACTGGCAATACGAACGTTTCCTTGATACAGAATATTTCTACCGTCCAATTTATTCTGAAGGAGATTCCTGGGGCTTTAGAATCTATCTGACCTATACAAATCCGTATTTGTTCTATTTCGGAAAGTCTTATAACTATAATAGCTATTCGGGTGGACACTACCGTACACACTTCAATAATGAAAGTTTTTACGTAAACAGGTATCACCATGATATATACAGAGGTAACTTCAGTACAAGACGAGAAAACGTTTATATTAATAACCGTCGTTCCGATTTCGGCGACCGTAGCTCCAGAAATAATTCATCTGGCGTTAGCAACCGCAGATCTTCGTCCAGAATATTTAATGACGACCTTTATAACGCTGGCAGGAGTTCCAGCTCATCCAGAAGCAGAACACAGGAAAATGTAACCCGTCCTTCAGACAATAGTGGCAGTAGAGTTATAGAAAGACCTTCTTCTGAAAAGGATAGAAATAATTCCGGTCAAGATGTGAATAGAAGCAGAGATACAAATCCTAGAAGAGACAGGAATACAGACAGAGACAATACTAAGGATAGGACTCCAAGGAACGAGATTTACTATGATAATTCATCTGACAGCAGAACAAAGAACAATACTAATTCTTCAACTGACAACAGCGGAAGAAGCTCATCAGGCAGCAGTTCTCCCTCCTACTCTCCTTCTAGAAGCAACAATGTTTATAGAAGCTCTGATAACGCAAGAAGCAACAATGAAAACCGTTCATCAAGTCAATCAGGCAGTTCTGAAAGAAGTTCATCATATAGCCGTCCTTCTTCAACTCCTGCAAGTTCAGGCAGTAATGTTTCCAGAAGCTCTGACAACTCAAGGAGTGACAATGTAAACCGTTCATCAAGTCAATCAGGCAGTTCTGAAAGAAGTTCATCATATAGCCGTCCTTCTTCATCTCCTGCAAGTTCAGGCAGTAATGTTTCCAGGAGTTCTGACAACTCAAGAAGTGACAATGTAACCCGTTCATCAGGAAGCAGCGAAAGGAGTTCATCAAGCAACAGTTCTTCTTCCAGATCTTCAGACAGAGGTAGTTCTAATAGCAATGACAATAGTCGCTCATCGGATTCTTCCAGAGGCGGTGGCAGATCAAGATAATAGTTTCAATAGATAGTTTAACAAGTTTTTTTTTCATAAAAGGCAGTCACTGTGAAGCGACTGCCTTTATTGTTTATTCTTCATTTCCTTCCTGAGGAGTAGCGACAACTACTGTAACTGTATCCTTGGGTGAAGGAAAGTTTTGCACAGCCGGACCGGTAACCTGAACAACAGGAAGTATATTTGCTGCTTCTTCCGCAGTAATAAGACCTTTTCTGCTCAGACGATTGGCTATGAGACGATAGTAGCTGCCCAACCATGGCTTAAGCTGCATATTTGCATCAAAAGAAGTCCGGAAATGTTTTGGTTTCGGAATGATTGATGCCAGGAATATTGCTTCTTCCGTTGTTAACTGTGACGGTGGTTTATTAAAGTAGAAGTGGGAAGCTTCAGAAGCACCATAAATCAATGGCCCCCACTCTGCTATATTAAGATAAACTTCGTACATTCTATGCTTGGATGTAATGCCTTGATTCTCTACAAGCCACACAATCATTGCCTCTTCAAGCTTACGGAGCAGGTTCTTGTTCCGGTTGAGGAATACGTTCTTCACCAACTGCATGGAGATTGTACTTCCACCGCGGGCAAATTTCTTCACTTTCAGGTCATAGATCAGGGCTTTGGTTAGCGCATCAAGACGGAAGCCTCTGTGAGAGAAAAAAGATCCATCTTCAGATTGCATCACAGCTTCCCTCAATAGTGGCGATATGCTATCTAGCGGACAGAAGTCAGGATTCTCGGGACCAACGATAAACGTACGAACGGGCCGCCCATTTTCATAGGCTGTATATAGAAAAGAACCATTCATCTTTGAGAGATTTTCGCTGCCATATCCCAGTATCTTAAAGTTTTGCTTCCTAAGATCGGATTCCAGTTTCAGTGCATTCAGATTATTAAAGTCTAAGTCGAGCAAGAAATGGTAAGAGAGATTTCCGCTTGTCCTCAATCCATCCAGACTACTAAACAGTCCTTTGGGCAGAGAAGAGAATAGCTCATCGGCCGGAAAGGAAGGTTTATCCACAGATGCGGTGATGTGCCACTTAGCTCCTTTCTGAGCCTTTATGTAGGGATGAAATTGCAATTTATTAAACTGGATAACTGTTGCACTGTCTAACTCCAGATAATCCTTGCCCACATTGACTGTATAGTTAAAGCGTCCCCGGTCGAGGTTTATCACATCGGGAGAGAGCCCCGGATGATAAAGCTGCAATCCGCAAACTTCCGCTTTTCCCGACAAGGCTATCTTGCCTCCTCCGATATCGCTTTTAGTCAGGCGGTAAGCAAGTGTGTCAAACGCCATCTGTGCACCGTAATATTTATTCAGATAAGGGAGCACCACCTTTCCATTGTATTTTGAATAAAGCTCAGCCTCAAGCGTTTTTTCTTCGTTGTGCAGGCGCCCCCTGCTCATCCAGCGGCTTACCACATTATTTTCCTTTACAATAATCTCGGTAATAAAACGGTCTTCCTGTATGTGAAGCATCGGAACCTGTACGGCCGTGTAATTATCATCTCGACGATAGCTCATCAGGAAATCAGTTGTATTACCATTCTCGGGCAGGAATCCGAAAAACATATCCACTATATCGGAGATTTTCCCGGCATAATCCTTCTTATCCTCCTTCACCTCTTTCTTTTTATCCTTCTTAAAAAGGAAGTCATAGTTGGAAAGAGAGTCTTTCTTCACAAAGCTAATGTGAAGTCCATCGGTATTTACCTGCCTTACTTCTACATCCATTGCAAGCATTTTCCAAAGATTAAGATGAGCCTTTGCCGAACGTAGGTTAAGCAATGTGTCTCTTTCATTAGGAACCACCACAAACTTCTCGATATCCACCTCACTGATTCCAGGCATGTGAAGGCGGGCGTAACTGATTTTCAGTCCGTATTCTTTTTCTAATTTGTCAAATTTTCCTTTTGCATAGTGATTCAACAGAGCATCTCTGCCTATGTATGCGCCAATGAGTGCTACAACAATGAGGCCAAGAGCAACCAGAATTCCTATTTTTGTTTTTTTTCCCATACTGAATGTAAATCCGTTTGTATAGATTTGTTTTGCGATGCAAAAGTAGATATTTCTATCGGAACCTGTTCATTTATTTAAAAGAAATAGAGAGTCAGGCAGAGGATTAACCGGACTTAAGCCAAAAGATGCAGGGAGTTTAGTAAATGACTGGCGGGACTTTCTTAGAAACAGCTAGCCTTTATACATAAAAGGTCTACTCTTTTAATTCGCAAAGAGTAGACCTTAATCTTTTTTAGTGTAGTTCTTTTAAAGAACATATAACGGGAGATTACCTTAACAGCGGCGGGCTATTGTATTAACAGTTTAGAGACTTGGGCTTTCTTCCCATTGAACGCCCGAATAAGATAGAATCCTTTTTGCAACGCAACGGTAGGAAGCATGAAATATTCTCCGGGGTTTGGGTTAGCAGCCGAATAGATCAGCTGCCCATTCACGGCTAGCAGCTCCACCCTATCAATTTGCCCGGCAGAAAGCGTTACATATCCTTGAGACGGATCACCATAGACATGCAGTTTTTCGGCCTTATCAGCCTCAGCATCCTTGATTCCTGTACTATAAGTGCCCAGGTTAAGTCCGGTTACAATCGGATCATGGTCGGAACAACGGTAAGGATCGACAGAATAATAGGTTGTATATTCATATCCCAAATAAGAAGGTTCGTCGGCATTGATGTGCCACGGACGGGCTCCGGTTACCTGCTGACTAAGGTTGGCGGTTGCCAGTGAATGATCGAGGTATCCCACCGCTCCGCTATACACATAACTGTAATCTGATGAAGAATAACGCTTCAGCTGATTCACAAGGCCATTATTGGTGTATACTTTAATTGGGTCTTCCATGGAGTAGGAATTCATATCGCCCACCACTAGTACATCGGGATCTCCATAATAGCTTGTAAGCACGTTCAATGTGTTTACAACATTCTGAGCCTGGCTAACTCGCAAAGCGTTATAACCACCTTGTCCATCGCCTAAATCGGCATCATTCCCCGGCCCTCCACTGGATTTTGCTTTCAAATGATTCACAGCTATAATCACACGTTCGCCATTGCTATTCAGATCAAAGGCCTGCGCTACCTGACGCAATCTGTAACCTCCGCTACCAAATGTTTTGATTGACAGGTAAGGAGTTACCTTGGTCTTATTATAAATAAAAACGTTCTTGGTATATGTACTTTCAGAGTAGTCATTATCTGCCACATAAGCGTAGTTAGTTGATGAGGTTACTTCGTTTAAGCCATTCACCAAATCAGTAACAGAGGTATTCCCCTGCCCCACTTCACAAAGAGCATAGACGTCAGCGTTCAATCCTTTAAGGGCAGCCAATAACTTAGCCCGCTGACGGGTGAATTCTTCCTGGTTAGCGGCTCCATAAGTTGGGTTCCACAGTGAACTACTAGCAATGTAATATTCCACATTAAAGCTGGCTACTTTCAGGTTACATGCTCCAACACTACCGGGGGATAAGGTTCTCTCATTGCCCGAAAACACCGGCTGCACTGTAGGAGTGAGCGAATAAGCACCACTACTATAAGATAAAAAACCTCGCAATCCGGTAATTTTGCTCCCAGTTCGCAGCGTATGATTACTATCTGTGTAAGTAAAAGCACTACTTTTCAGGGTAAGCTTTCGCCCATTATTCAGAGTTGCAAGATTGTTTGCGTCAATGCCTGGCAAAGCTACCTCGGTAGGAGAATAAAGCACATCGGGAGAAAGGGTAATTCCTCCCGATGGACTGGTATAGTATGTTTTTGTAACTATCAGCGGAAAAGTAAAGATTACCTCCTGCCCGCTCAGGGAAGGAGATAAATCAGTGGTAAATGACTTTATTTCAACTTGTGAAGATACGGGCAGACAACATAATAGTCCGCACCACATTCCAATAAACAGCAAAACACTCTTTCGCATAGCTCACTTTTTCAAAAAACAAAATTAAGGAATGCAAAGATAATGTATATTCTTACTGCGCAAGCCCGATTCCTTTATAAAAATCAAGAATCTTGGTTCTGAATAAATAATCATATTTTGCCTGTATGCCATCTGAAGAAGCCTTCATGAGATTCATCTTCACCTGGTTAAACTCTACAGAAGTAGCTTTTCCGTTCTCGTATTTCTGGCGCATCAGCTTAAATGATTCTTCGCTAGCCTCAACGGCTGTCTTGCTGGAAGTGAATTTAGTCTGTGCTGCTACAGCATTGTAATAAGCCTGTTGAATCTCTTTAAAGAGTCCTTTTTTTGATTCTTCTAACTGAAGAGCCTGAGTACTATAGTTTAATCGGGCTGTCTTTATCCTATTACGTGTTTCATAACGATTAAAGATAGGAATACTCAGTGAAAGGCCAATATATTGGTTGAAATTATCATTCAATTGCTTACCAAAGCCATTACTGGTAATACCCGACATAGTATAATATCCGGTACCTAATGATCCGTTAAGAGAGAGTGTGGGATAATAAGCTCCCTGTGCAATCTTAATATTCTTGTCCATTCCCTGCAAACGATACTGGGCAGCCAACACTGCCGGTTTATTAACAATGGCCTGAGTATAAATATCTTCAGGAGTACTTAAAGCCCCGAATCCCGGTTCCATTTCAGGAGAAACGATAGAGAATCCCTCTGGAGTTGAAAGTTCCAGCAGTTGTGTAAGTTCAAGAATAGCCAGCTTGCGGTTATTCTCGGCCTGCACTGCAGATAGTTCATCCTGAGCCAGATTGGCTTTTGCCTCGTATACCTGAGCAGTTGAAGCTTTTCCTACCTCTTCCATCCGGGTAATTCTGTCGAGTTGTTCCTTACTGAGGGTAATCTGTTCCTTGGCCACTTTACACAATTCTTCATTAAAAAGAACTTGTAAAAATGCGGAAGTCACATTTACACTTATATCTTCTCTGGCTTTATTCAAATCCTCAGTGGCAGCTTTCAGATTAAGCTTACTTAATTCGATATTATTTGGTATCTGAAAGCCTGTAAAAATTGGCACACTGGCGTTAAGACCTAAACTACTGTTACTACTGTTTTTATTCACATAAGAGTTATCCACAGGAGAAGTTGCACGCCCAAACCTAAAATCCTGAGACATACTACCGCTTAAATCGGGAAGTCTCTTATTCTTAGCTGAGTTCAGTTCCACTTTCTGTTGCTCGTTTGCAATTTCCTGTTTCTGAATCTGGATATTATGCTTCAAAGCATAATCAATGCAATCCCTGAGAGACCAGCTTTGTTGAGCAAAGATCCCTCCCGAGAACAGTAATACTGCAATAAGTATTATATATTTTTTCATAGCCTTAGTTGTTTTTATTTTCAGCATCAGGTTTCTTTTCTTCAATCACAGCTCCACGCACTTTGTCTTTAGCTGTAATGCCACCCTTAATTTGAATTTTTATTCCATCGCTTACACCAACAGCCACACGTTTTCTTTCAAAAGTCTGCTTAGGTTTCTCTGTCTTCAACACATAAACAAAAGTTGAATCTCCGGAAAACTCAATTGTACTTTCGGGCACAGTTAATACTTTTCCTACACGTTCAAGTACAATTTCAGCATTTGCGCTGTAGCCTGAACGGATCTTCACATCAGGTGAAGCATTGATAGCTGCTTTAATTTCAAAAAGGTTCGCACCATTCTCTGTAACTCCCTTTGGAGAAATATATTCCAGCTTAGCGTCAAACTTCAGATTCTGCAAAGCACCAATTGTTAGTTTAATAGGCATTCCTTCTTTAATACGGCCAACTTCTGTTTCGTCTATTTTTCCTTTAAAGATAAGGTCCTTCATGTTAGCAACAGTTGCAATAGTGGTACCATCATTAAATGTGTTACTCATAATAACTGAGTTTCCTTTTTTGATAGGTATATCAAGAATCAATCCGTCAATAGTAGAACGTATCATTGTATTACTGTAAGTAGCAGAGTTTTTGGTAATACCATCCTTCACAATATCAAGGTTGTCTTTGGAAGTTGAAACTTCTTCTTTAGCAGTTTTCATTGACACCTCACTCTTTTCAAACTCTTCTTTGCTGATTAACTTATCTTTAAACAGACTTTTCTGACGGTCATATTCCTGCAAGGCTTGCTTGTAGTTAATGTTTGCAATGCGAACGCGGCTCTCGGCAGAGTTCAATTGTCCCAATTCCGGAATGACCTTTACCTTAGCAATCACCTCTCCCTTTTTAATCAACTGACCGGCCTGTTTATACACATCGGCCACAATTCCTGAGATTTGAGGCTTAATAAGAATTTCGTCGCGAGGTTCTACTTTACCTGTAGCTACGGTACTTTTTTCAATGTCGGCAACCTTTGGAGTTACAACCTCATACTTTATTTCCTTTGGTTGAGACTTAACATAAAGAAAAGCGAAAGTGCTGATAAAAATGGCAGCTACAACCACTATCAAAAAGATTCTGATGTACTTTTTCATACTATTTTATTATTTCTATAGTTATTATCGTTTTTATTAAATCATTATTCATCACGCATAGCATCAATAGGCTTTATTGACATTGCCCGGTAAGCAGGTGCCAGTCCGGCAAACAATCCCAAAGAGAGTAACAGAAGTGCCATTCCTATTGCCGTCCAGAAAGAAACCTGAAAGTAAGCAACTGTTCCGCTGGCTGTAACTCCTACTTCGGCCACCTGAAGAATCAGTACAGCAAATGAGATACCTGTTAGTCCGGCAATAGCTGTCAGCACCATACTCTCGGCAAGGATTTGTTGCATTATCTCCCGGGGACGAGCACCGATGGCGCGGCGAATACCAATCTCCACTGTCCGTTCACGAACAGTAACCATCATAATATTACTTACTCCAATTGCACCGGCCAGCAAAGTACCAAGTCCAACAAGCCAAACAAGCATTCTGATACCTGTAAACAGACTATCCACCATCTTAAACATCTCTTCCATATTCAGAACCATCACAGCCTGAGGATCTTTGGGCGATATCAGGTGATTATACTTTATCAGTTCCTGTATTTTAGGTTCTAAAGAGCTTACTGCTACGCCATGCTTAGCTGTTAAACAGATTATATGAACAGTTTTTCCAAAGTTATAAGCCTGCTGCATTGTAGTAAAAGGAATGCTTGCCATCTCTTCACTTGATCCGCCAATATTGATATTACTAACTCCCGAGCAAACACCCACAACCTGATAATAGATTCCATCCACACGAATGTACTGTCCACAGGGATCTTGTCCTTTTTTGAAGAGTGTCTCATATATGCGGGTACCAATAGTACAGACTTTACGCTTCTCACTTATATCAACATCATTAATAAAGCGACCGTATAACATGGTCTGTTTTTCTATTCTATCGTATGAAGGATAGATACCGCGCGCAACAAAAGTTCCTTTCTTCTCTCCACGAACAATATTAGATCCCCAGCGGAAAAGGTTGGGAGTTATATCTTCTATATCAGGAATACGACTCCGAAGGGTTGTTACATCATTGTTTTCCAAATCCCATTGGCGCCCTTTGCGGAATCCTTTGTAAGGCTCACTAGTCTGCCGGCTAATAACAAAACACGAGTTCGTTGCAAATCCAGCAAAGTTACGGCTCATCATCTGCTGCAAGCCATTACCTCCGCCAATTAAGGCAACCAGCATAAAGATTCCCCAGAATATACCAAAAGCGGTCAATATACTACGTGTTTTGTTGCGCGTAATGGTTATGAGGACTTCCTCCCAATAATCTATATCTGTAAATTTCATAATTATTCTGATCTTAATGCTTCTATTGGTCTAATCTTCACAGCCTTCCTAGCAGGAAAAAATCCTGCAAGCGTACCAGCTACAATCAAAGTTACTGTAGCTCTTATCGCAACACTGATATCTACAGTAGGATCTTTAAATACGGTCATCTGCATTGGTCCTGAACCAAATGTTTTAACACCATCCACTGCATTCATATATTCTGTAACACCTATACCTGCCACCATACCTATATATCCAAAAATAGTCGTTATAAGTATACTCTCCAGAATAACTAGCCACAAAATAGACGCTGGAGATGCCCCTAAAGCTTTACGGATACCAAATTCACGGGTTCTTTCCTTCACAGTAATCAACATAATATTGCTCACCCCGACAATGCCGCTTAACAGAGTAAATATACCAATTATCCAAACTGCTGTAGTCAGAATAGTCTTGGCAGTAAGCTGTTGCAGATATTGCGTAAAACGATTCCATATATACATTGCATTCATATCTTCAGGATCAAAACGATGATGACTACCTACAGCCTTGCGGTATTCCTTTTCAAAATCTTTATTTGCAGCCACGGTATTCAGGTTACGTGTCGTAAATATTATATTATCTATTGTATCTGCTTTATTATAGATAGTTTGAGCTGTAGTAAAAGGAATATATGCAGATTGTGCATCTCTGTTCCCTTTGTCTCTGTAGATACCAACGACCTGGTAAGTAACTCCGCCGGCATTTAAAAACTTTCCTATAGCACTCTGATTACGGAAAAGAACTTTCTTTGTCTTATAATGTATAACAATAACCTTTCTTCTCTGACTAATGTCCAGATCATTGATAAAACGACCACCATTCTGATCCAGCTTTACTGGTTCTATATCAGTATAAGACGGAAATACGCCATCAAGCTCCAGTGAAACATATTGATCCTTATTGGAAAGAGTGATTCCGTTCTCGCTCACCGTTGCTCCTGCTAAAACCACATTATTCCTGAATTTATTTCTGGTAATGTTTACATCATTATTATCGAACTGAATTCTTCTGTTCGTTTCAAGTCCCTGATAAGTTTTACTGGTCGAGCCAGGAAATATTTTAATAGAGTTCTTGGCCATATCAGCCGAAGCATCCTCAAAAGCATGAATTAATCCATTTCCCCATCCCAAAAGAACAATCAACATAAAGATTCCCCAGGAAACGGAAAACCCGGTAAGCACAGTTCGCAATTTATTTTGCTTTATCGTGCTATATATTTCTTGCCAAATATCAATTCCTATTTTCATGGCTTATTTCATCATTTTACCGGCACCAAACGGTGACAGGTTGTGATTGGCATTATCTTCTACAGATTCAATAATTCCATCTTTTATATGAATAATCTTATTGGTCCTGTTTGCCACTCCCGATTCGTGAGTAACAACAACCAAGGTCATGCCCAGATCATTTACCTCTTTTAGTATCTGCATCACTTCATCTGAGGTCTTACTATCCAAAGCACCGGTAGGTTCATCGGCAAGAATAATCTGAGGTTGGGAAATCAAAGCACGAGCAATAGCCACACGCTGTTTCTGCCCACCAGAAAGCTCATTGGGCATGTGATGTGCCCACTCTTTCAGTCCTAGTTTATCCAAATACTCCATAGCCAGAATATTTCTTTTCTTTCTGCTTATATTCTGATAGAAAAGTGGCAATGCAACATTTTCCATTGCATTCTTAAAAGATATAAGATTAAAAGACTGGAAAATAAATCCAATCATTCTGTTGCGGTATTCAGCTGCACGGGTTTCGCTCAACTTTTTTATCAAAACATCGTTGAGATAATAATCTCCGGTATCATAGTTATCTAAAATACCTAAGATATTGAGCAGGGTTGACTTTCCAGAACCAGAAGCCCCCATAATAGAGACAAATTCACCACGTTCAATATCAAGATTTATACCTTTGAGCACATGAAGGGGAGCTCCGTTGTAATAGGTTTTGTTAATGTCTTCTAAATGTATCATGTTTAAGCACTGTTTTTCATATTAGACGCAACAGTAGTGCTAAAAGTTGCAGATAGATAAAAGAAAATTTCAAAAAGATTTTGTAATACCAATGATCTTTGCGTAATTTGTAGATTAGTTATTAACCCTTTAAATAATAATATAATGATTTCTAGCATGGAAAAGCCCTACGTAGTAGGCATTGACATAGGTGGAACAAACACAGTATTTGGTATTGTGGATGCCCGTGGTACAATCTTATGTAGTGGTTCTGTAAAGACTCAAGCATACGATAAGGTTGAAGATTATGTAGACACAGTCTGTAAAAATCTACTCCCTTTAATTGAATCTGAAGGTGGAGTTGAAAAGATCAAAGGTATAGGTATTGGAGCGCCTAATGGAAATTATTATAGCGGAACAATAGAGTTTGCTCCTAACCTTCCTTGGAAAGGTGTTATCCATTTAGCAGAATTGTTTGAGCAAAGACTAGGTATTCCTACAGCTTTAACAAACGATGCTAATGCCGCAGCGATTGGTGAAATGACATATGGAGCTGCTCGCGGAATGAAAGATTTTATCATGATAACTCTTGGCACTGGCGTAGGTAGCGGTATTGTAGTCAACGGACAGGTAGTTTATGGCCATGATGGTTTTGCTGGTGAGCTAGGACATGTTATTGTACGCCACGAAAACGGAAGAATGTGCGGCTGCGGGCGTAAAGGATGTCTGGAAGCTTATTGTTCTGCTACAGGTGTAGCCCGTACAGCACGTGAATTCCTGGTTGCCCGTTCAGATCAAAGCCTCCTACGTAACATCTCTTCTGAAGATATTACTTCTAAAGACGTATTTGATGCTGCAGTAAAAGGAGATAAACTTGCTCAGGAAATATTCGAGTTCACAGGTTCCTTGCTTGGTGAAGCTTTGGCAAACTTCGTTGCTTTCTCTAGCCCTGAAGCAATTGTACTGTTTGGTGGGTTAGCAAAATCAGGTGATTATATTATGAAGCCTGTTCAAAAAGGACTTGACAACAACGTTCTGAATATCTTTAAAGGTAAAACGAAGCTTCTTGTTTCTGAACTTAAGGATTCTGACGCAGCTGTTCTTGGTGCTAGTGCTCTTGGTTGGGAATTAAAAGATATTAGAGAATAATTTTTTCTCTTTATAATAAAGAGAAAGAGGTATAGGAGCAAGTCTTATACCTCTTTCTTATTATATGTGATTTATTTATTTCTCAGTTAAAATCTGCAGAGTATCAGAAGCGATCATAAATTCTTCATCTGTAGGAATTACAACTACTTTAACTTTAGAATCAGAAGTGCTGATAACAGCCTCATCACCATGAATCTTATTATTCAATTCCTGATCAAGAGAGACCCCCATATACTGAAGACCATCACAAACCTCTGCACGGCATTTTGATTGATTTTCACCAACACCACCGGTAAATACAATGATATCAACTCCACCCAAAGCTGCAGTATAAGCACCAACATACTTTTTAATACGGTAGTAATACATCTTTTCTGCAAGAATAGCTCGTTCATTACCTTCCTGACATGCAGCGTCAAGTTCACGCATATCACTGGAAACACCAGAGACCCCAAGTACACCGCTATGTTTATTTAACAATGTAGAAATAGAAGCTGTGCCAATCATCTCTTTATCCATGATATAAGAAACAACTCCAGCATCAATATCTCCGGCACGAGTACCCATCAATAAACCCTCTACAGGAGTAAATCCCATTGAAGTATCCATTGACTTACCATCTTTAATAGCAGAGACAGAACCACCATTACCTACGTGACAAGTAATAATTCGTTGGCCTTCCTGTGAAACGCCAAGGTATTCACATACTCGTTTTGAAACATAACGATGACTGGTTCCATGAAAGCCATAACGGCGGATACCATATTTTTTATATAGTTGATAAGGAATACCATACATATATGCATAATCAGGCATAGTCTGATGGAAAGCAGTATCAAATACAGCAATCTGAGGAGCATTTGGCATCAACTCTGAAACCGCACGAATACCTTTCAAGTTAGGTGGATTGTGAAGTGGAGCGATATCAATACATTCTACAATCTTTTCAATCACCTGATCAGTAATCAGCACTGACTTGTTGAATTTCTCTCCTCCGTGAACCACACGGTGTCCCACAGCATTGATTTCATCCAATGATTTGATACAACCATATTTTTCGCTTACTAAAACTCCAAGAATGTATTCAATACCAGCTGTATGTTCCAGAATTTCTCCTTCCAACATAACCTTATTTCCATTAGGAAGAGTCAGTTTAAGAAAAGAACCTTTTAATCCAATTTTTTCAATTCCGCCTTGAGCCATCACCTCTTTTGTGTCCATATTGAACAACTTATATTTGATGGATGAACTACCGCAGTTGAGCACTAATATTTTCATAGTTTTCTATTTTTTCTCATTCTCATTAATTATACGGCTTCCTTCTTCATCATAAGCATAGAAGCCCATACCAGTACTTACCCCCCAACGCTTAGCACGATTTAAGCGGAGTAACAATGGAGATGGTTTGTATTTCAAAGAGCCAAACTCTTTATACAAATCTTCCATCTGAGGAACGATTTTTTCAATTCCCATTTGGTCAGCCATACAGAACACACCTTGTCTTTGTCCTAACCCAAACTTAATGATAGAATCAATTTCAATTGGAGTTGTAAGACCTTCCTGAAGGATAGAACAAGCCTCATTCAACAGGGTAAAGAATAGACGATTACTAACCAAACCAGCAGACTCTTCTACTGTAACATAATCATAGCTTATAAGTTTAGCAAATTGACAAACTTTATTATAGCAAGATTCTGAAGTATAAAGTCCACGAACAATTTCCATTACGCGGCTTTGAGGTTGCATTATTACAAAATGCAGGCACACGCAACGTTCTTTATGCTGAAGTTCTGCTGCCAGCTCTGTAATTACTACAGAAGATGCATTTGTAGCGATAATAGCATCAGAAGTTAATACTGATTCAAGATTCTTAAAAATCTCTTTACGGTGATTAAGACTTCTTTCTCCATTTTCATCATAACGTACTGCTTCAATTACAAAGTCACAATCTTTAAATGCTTCAAAAGTAAGGGTTCCGGTAATACGTCCAAGAATTGTTTTCTTTTCAGATTCAGTAAGTCCCCATGTGGCAATACGCATATCAAGTTCACCAGCAATTCTATCAAATGCTGTTTGTATTTTCTCATCACTGATTTCCAGGAATACCACTTCAATACCAGCCGTAGCAGCCACAGTAGCTATTTTTGAGCCTTCCTTTCCGCAGCCTACGACTCCAATCCTAGAGAACAAAGTCTTCTTACGATCTTTAGAGCTTAGCCCATAGTTCTCTATTGGTTCTTTAATCATTTCTGCCATATTCTTATTTATTTATTTTTGCTCCGATTGCCTGATTAGCGGTAATTGCAATCATTCTGTAAATATCCTGTATTGAACAACCACGAGATAGGTCATTAACAGGAGCAGCCATACCCTGAAGAACAGGACCTACAGCTTCTGCTCCGCCTAAACGTTGTACAAGCTTATAAGCAATGTTACCAACTTCAAGTGAAGGGAAAACCAATGTATTTGCTTGCCCTGCAATGGCACTACCAGGAGCTTTACTACGACCTACAGAAGGAACTAAAGCAGCATCCGCCTGAAGTTCACCGTCAATCTGCATTTCAGGATCTAATTCTTTTGCTAAACGAGTAGCTTCAGCTACCTTATCAACCATTTCATGTTTAGCACTTCCTTTTGTTGAGAAGCTTAACATTGCAACTTTTGGTTCTACGTTTGCGAGCACACGAGCAGTTCTACCTGTAGCTACAGCAATCTGAGCAAGTTCTTCAGCTGTTGGGTTTGGCAAAACAGCAACGTCAGCGATAACCAAAAGACCATCTTTGCCGTATTGAGGTGTTTTAGTAATAAGTAGCATAGCACCAGATACAACGCTGATGCCTGGAGCTGTTTTAATAATCTGCAATGCAGGGCGAAGAACATCACCTGTTGTGTTTTGAGCACCCGCCAACTGACCATCAGCATCGCCACTCTTAATAATCAGGCATCCTAAATACAACGGATCAAGAACCAACTTACGGGCATCTTCAATCTTCATACCCTTTTTCTTGCGAAGTTCACAAAGTAATTCAGCATATTGTTCCTTCTTTGCATGATTAGCCGGGTCAATGATAGTTGCCTTTTCAATATTCTTAAGATCCCACTCTGCAGCCAGTTTTTTAATTTCTTCCGGGCTACCAATAAGTATGATGTCTGCAACTCCATCTGCCAAAACCTGATCAGCAGCTTTCAAAGTACGTTCTTCCGTTCCTTCAGGAAGTACAATACGCTGACGATCAGCTTTCGCCCGCGCAATAATTTCATTAATTAAATCCATGATAGAATAATATATTTATGTGTTTTGATATCCGAAGCAGTTGACTTTCACATTGCAAAATTACACATAATTGCAATATCTATATTACAAAATAGGATATAATTTAATCCATTAGTCCCTTAAAGTTGCATACTTTAACATAACTAAAGAAAAAAGTCTATTTATTCAATTCAAGCTCCTATCCCGGTAAAGACTTTCAATGCATATCCTATTAAAAAACTGATTGTAGCAACACCAAAACTTAGGATAGCCATTTCAGTAAAACGTTTTTTAAAGCTCTCACTTCTGGCAACTGAATAATAATAATTAAAGATGCCAATTATTAACAAAGCAATAAAAAGCATAATGCCTAATGCTGCAAAAACATTGGATAATAGAATAAAAGGAGTAACTAGAGCCACAACCGTAATAACATAAGCAATACCTGTGTAAATTGCTGCTTTTACAGGATGTTTATCAATCTCAGCCTCAGATTTTGTAGAAAGATATTCAGAAGAAGCCATTGAGAGTGCAGCAGCAATACCAGTAATACTTCCCGTTAAGGCAATAAGTTTAGAATCGCTTAGGGCAAGTGTAAATCCTGCTAAAGCACCCGTAAATTCAACCAAGGCGTCATTCAAACCCAGTACAACCGAGCCCATATATTCTAACCGTTCTTCATTAATCAATTCAATAAGCTTCTTTTCATGTTCTTCTTCTTCGCGTCCTAAACGGGCTAATTCGGGAAAGGTTGCATATTGATTATAGTTCACATGAGCATTTGCTTCTCCTGATTCCATTAATTTAATTGCAAAAGTCAGACCAAGTAAACGAGCAAGCCAATAAAACTTAGCTATCTTCCATTTATTAGGACTAGGATTTTCATTAGTGTATCTTTTAAAAACATGAGCATGAGCAACTTCATCAGCAGCAATTTTCAGAAGCACATCTCTATTTGAACTATCTTTTTCTATTGAAGCAAGTCGTGTATAGACCAAGCTTTCCGTTATCTCGTTACGTTGAAAACGAATAAATTCTTTCCTTGTTTTCTCATCAATATCCATAGCTAAAATATTAAATTTGATTTTATCACAAATATAAAACTAAAATAGCCATTTGAATACAAATTAAGATTAAAAACAATATATATAGAAAATAATCGCCGGTTAAGGAAATATGAATTCTTCTTAGAACATTATTTCAGTTCATTAATATGTTAAGCCACATCTGTAGACATATTTCACAGTGTGTGACAAACTTATAAAAATACTTCTTTTATATGTCCTGGCATAAAATTTAGCACCCCCACTATCAAAGGGTTTCAGAAGAAAGCATTGAGTTACCCCCTAAAAAACAAAACGGAATAATTCTGTTTTTTAGGATAAAAATATTCAGGCATCAGCATTAGAAACAAAGTACTGATTATCTTATAATTAAATCAAACAAATTATTAAATCGGGGCAAATACACCAAGATAGTTATCTAGCACAAAGTATACATTTTTTATTCGCCTATAATTTTTATTGATTGACCAATAGTCAATAGTTTATTGGGCAATAAATAAAAATTATGCACCAATAATTTTAATAAAAGGATCAAATGCTAAAATAAAGTCTGTAGATAATTTCTATTTGGAAGTTATAAATTAAAATCAATACAGAAGGTGTTCATAAATGAGTTTGCAAAACTCTGGATATAATTTAATACCTTACAACATTAAACAGAACCCCGGGAGGTGTATTATTATTCGCTCGCTTAACTACCACAATACTATGTTATAAAATTCCTAACCATTAATTCATTTATAGCCTTCCCGGGGATTTCTATTTACTATTACGAATACAAATTTCGCGAATTAATCAGGTATTTAACACAAAATGGGGTAACAAGAGTAAAGGCCTACACATCTATTTATCAACATATTAGTTATAAAAGGTCAAGAATATAGGTAACAAATAGACTGTTAGAGCACTACTAAAAGCTATATTTAGAATTTTTCAATGAAAAGATCAAGAGTCATATTTTTATCAGTAACACCCATCTTATCTTTTTTAATTCTATACTTGGTCGTTTTAACACTTTGAGGAGTAATACAAAATATATTTGCCAAGTCATTTCTTGCAACTTTGATCTTTACTAAACAGCAAAGATGAATTTCCTGAATGGTCAAATTGGGATAAGTTTTTATTAGTCTATCTGTAAAATGATCATAGGCTATATTTATATTTCGTATAAGTTCTTCCCAATCATTATCTGTTAAGGAGATTTTAGCTGTAGCATCAATTAGTACCTTCTTTTCCTTTTTATTAACCAAATCCAATGATGGAATTTTCTTGATATTATTAAGCCTTTTAAAAAAATCTTCTCTCAAATGACCATCTTTCTGACGCATCTTAATCAACCGGTTCTCTTGTTCCAATAGCAACTTGCTCTTTTCTAATAATTCCTTCTTATTACGACCCCTGTATACAAAAAATGCTCCACCAGACAACAGTAGTGCTACAAAAGAAAAAAAGCTTACCCTATAGTACCGAATCGTCTGTTCCTGTTTTTCTGAAGTCAATCTTTGTATCTGGTCTTTGGACTTCCCATGTTGATAAAGATTCTGCATTTCAATAATTGCAGCACTTCTTGTTTCAAGCTCAATCGAGTCCCTATAGCTATTAAACAAACACATACATTCGAAGGCTTTTTTATAGTCTCCCTTAGTACTATACGCATGAGCTAATCCATCGTAACTTGCAGCACGGGTATATAAATCAGGACTATGAATTGTTCTATTATAATAATCTATTGCAGAATCATTTCTGCCCATTCTTAAATAAACATCTGCTTTAACTATATTAGTATAAAATAATTCTACTGAGGTTGGTTTTAAGGAAATCGCTCTGTTTACAAATTTAATAGCATTTGTATAATCTCCAATGTTTTTATAAACGCCTCCCATTTCATTATATAAAGAAATGGGAGTTCTCGTATCAGACTTTGGTAAGACATTCAATGCTTTATAATAATATATGATAGCAGTGTCACTACGACTTTTACATAAATATGAAACAGCAATACTTCGAAATGAATATGACATATAAGAGCTATCATTCAGTAATAGAGACAAATCGAGGGCTTTTTGCTGTGCTTTTAACGCTGAATCATAAAGATTTTCATTAAAGTATAAATCACCAATATAATAATATATAAGATATTGCAACTTATAATCCTTACCATTCTCAACAAAATCAGAAGCTTTTAAGAAAAATGCCATAGCATCTTTTACATTCTTCATATCCTGATTTACTCGTCCTGCATAAAGGTAGGCTTCGGCTTTGTTTATTGAATCACCGTTATCTTTATAATACTCAACGGCTATATTTATAAGAGAGTCTGAAACTATAGGGACAGAATTTTTAAACATTGCTTTTGTCATCAATAAGCAATAACGGGCATTTTCTGAATTTTTCAAAGTACCTGCTTTTACTTTATTTAATAGAGTGAAAGCACTATCAGGATGTTTCTCCAACAAAGCCTCAACCTGCTTTAAAACATTGGAAGATGAACTATTCGAATGGCAAGAAAGTAAGAGCCCTGATAACAAAAAAAGTATAAAAGAATATAGAACAGGATATTTCATTATTTTTCTTCACAATAAACATCCGCAAATTTAAAGAAAATATCTAAACAAAGTCTTAAATCCTATGCAATTATATAATAATTATTGTTTTGCTATCGTCCAAGTAAATACATTTTTACCAAACTGGATATTCATAAGACATTTTTGATTTGGTAATAAAGGAAGATTAATAAAAGTCTTGGCCTTTGTTACATGGACCATCTGCAACAATGAGCCTGTTAAAGTAAATATAAATACAAAAGCATTAATATTCTTAGAGTGGTCTATTACTTCAATGAGCAATGAATCATTTTCAATATGAGGATGTACTATGACTTTCTGGCCATTCAACATACCAACATTTTGCCTTATTTCTTTAATTATAATAGATTCTGTCTGCATGTTCTTATTTAGTAGATGAACCGTATCTAAGTTAATCATAGTAGACTTACGTAATATATGACTTCTATAATTATCATAAAAACGGTACCTCTCATCTATTTTATATTGCATGTTAGTCATATTTATATTCACATTTCGGATTATTAATATAAGCAGCTGACCTTCTTTCAAAAGTCAGCGCTTTAAAAATTTAGAGTAAAGAACTGTCTAATTAATCATAGATTTAGTTAGAGATCAAATTCACCGTACCAGCTTTTAGATCCAGATTTTATCTTAATAAAATAAGTTCCTGTTTCTGCACCAGCTAAAGATACTGGCAAACTTAAAGAACCTTGAACATTCACTGCAGTCTCATAAATCAAAACTCCATTAGGGTCTTCAATCGTAATTGTAGTAGAACCCAAAGATGAATAAAAATTAACATTTACTAAATCTCCATCAACGGTAGCTGTTACAGGAGTAACAGATGAAGTTACAGATGTAGGTCGAACGCTTTTATCACGAGTAGACTGCAGACAGATAGAAGCCTCTGTATTTGTTTTTGCACTAACAAAAGAGACTAAAAAGAAAGAACAGCAAAGTGCAATTAATAATAATTTTTTCATAATAGTTATTTTTTAATTATATGTGTTTTCGATTTATCTGAATACAAAAGTAGAGAAAAGCAGCTGATTTATCAAAAAAAACATTGGACAAATGAGCTATAGCATAAAACCATATAAAACAAACACTTAGGTATACAAACAGTTTTAAAATGCTAATCTAATATTGGACAAATGATATTGAAATACACCTAAAGACTCAAAAATCGGCAAGAAATTGATCTAATGACTTTCCTTCCTCAATTTTCATCTTATTTTTTTTGATCCGTTCTTTTCTTTTAGATATGCCATCTTTAGAGAGATTATAAACAGAGGATAATGTACTTAAACCTAGCTTCATTTTTATCAAGCAACAAAACAGTATCTCATCTTTCTTCAACTCAGGAAAAGTCTTGGCTAAACGGGTAGAGAAATGGTTGAATGCTGCATCCGTATTTTTTACAATAGAATCCCAATCATCATCGGTGAGCCGAATAAGCCCACCTCCTTTCTGATCATTTGCAGACAAGAAAGGAAACGTTAGATTATTGAGTCTGCTAAAAAAGTCTGTACGCAATTCCATCTCTTTCTCCAGCAGTTCTTTCTCTTTTCGTATTCTTATCAGTTCACTTTCTTGTAATCGGGTATTGGCTTTTTGAGACTCTTCTTTCTCTAACTGAACCACTATTTCCAATTCGCGGGTTTGCCTTTCTTTTCGACTTCGATATAATAGAAGTATACTAACTAAAAAAAACAATACACTCAAAGAAACTGCACTTATTAAATATAGAACCATTTTCTGCTGGTTCTTTTCCAAAGTCAGATACTGGATTTTCTCAACTGTTTTTTTGTGTTGATATATATTCTGCATTTTGATAATCATATCTGAATGCTGTTTCTTTTCTATCGAGTCTCTAAAGCGCAAATAGATATCGTTATAAGATAATGCTTCACCCATATATCCACGAGCTCTTTCTATTTTAGACAAACGATTATATATTTCCGTTCTTGTATATAAATCGGGACTATCAAGACCTTTTTTATAGTAATAATAGGCTGAATCATATTGTTGCATATTAAAATATATATGCGCTTTTGCAACATATATGTAGGAATATTTTGATTTATCAGGATTTATATTTATAGCTGTATTAACTGCCTTAAGAGCACGGGAGTAATCACCTAGCTCATTATAACATACACTTATATCACTAAACAAAGTAGCAAGAGTAGTAATATCAGATTTTGGTAATATATTCAAAGCCTTTAGATAATACACCAACGCGTTATGTCGATCCTCTTTCCCTGAATATGCAAAAGCAATATTCCTTAACGCATAAACCATATAACTCTTATTCTTCAACAACCGTGAATAATAATAAGCTTGTAGACTCATTTTTAGGGAAGAGTCATATAAGTCTTCATTAAAATAAATATCCCCTAAATAATAATAAATCAGATATTGAAGTTTATAATCCTTGCCATCTTCAGCAAAATCTGCAGCCTTTAATAAGTACTCCATCGCCTGCTTTGAATTTTGCATATCCTGATTCACACGTCCTGCATAAAAATAAGTTTTTGCTTTAACATCCAAATCCTTCTTATCATTGTAATATTCCACAGCCACGCTGATCAAAGAATCTGAAGTTAAGGGTAAACCATTCTTATCTCTTGCCTGAGTCATCAATAGACAGTAATGAGCATAATCTTCAGCAGATAAAGAACTCGGAGTTATCTTATTTAGGAATATTAAAGCACTATCAGGATGTTGATCTAATAAAGCTTCTGCATGCTGCAAATTTAAAACACACAGTCTGTCAGGACGACACGAGAAGAAAACGCTCACAAAGAGCAATATAAAAGCGATATATAGAAGGGAATTTTTCATTTTTCTACTTCATCTAGATGGGCAAATTTAACAATTAATATTAATACAGAAAAGCTTTTTGCATTTATATTTTCTTTGTAAACGCCTTATTATTGCACATTTTAAATTTCATTATTGAATTATTGTTAAGATTCACAATCCATTTAAGAAATAAAGGAAAAATAGATTCTTAATGATAGTAATTATTGAGAATAGCACAACAGAGATCATTTATTCTATTTTTTTGGATAACTTGTTTTATTAATCCCTACCTTTGTTGCCGTTTTTAATAGGATAATATTATGGTACGTCAATGCTCTATTTTATTTGGCTGTCTGGCCTTGGGCGAATTAATTGTCTTTCTCACAGGAATAAAACTCCCTTCAAGCATTATTGGAATGCTGTTGCTTACTCTCTTTCTGAAATTAGGCTGGATAAAACTGCAATGGGTGCAGGGAATGTCCGACTTCTTAGTTGCTAATCTAGGGTTTTTCTTTGTTCCGCCAGGAGTTGCAATAATGCTCTACTTCGATATTATTACAGCACAGTTTTGGCCAATTGTGATTGCAACCCTTATTAGCACCATCCTGGTTCTTGTAGTTACCGGATGGGTTCACCAACTAACACGTAAAATAAAATGAATTATCTGGAAAATCCTATATTTCTCTTGGCACTAACATTTGGACTCTATTTTCTATCTAAGCTAGTGCAACGAAAGACTGGTTGGGTATTACTTAACCCCATTTTACTTACTATTGCCGCATTGATTATTTTTCTAAAAGTATTTAATATAAGCTACGAGACATATAAATCCGGCGGTCATTTAATTGAGTTCTGGTTAAAACCTGCCGTTGTGGCATTAGGAGTGCCTTTATATCTACAACTCGAAAAAATAAAAAAGCAATTATTGCCAATTCTGCTATCTCAGCTTGCAGGATGTATCATTGGCGTTATTGCTGTAGTGCTTATTGCAAAGCTACTTGGAGCAAGTAAAGAGGTCATTCTGTCTCTTGCTGCCAAATCTGTCACAACTCCTATTGCTATGGAAGTTACAAAAACTATAGGTGGAATTCCCTCACTCACAGCTGCAGTTGTTGTTTGCGTTGGACTATTTGGAGCTATATCAGGATTTAAAATATTAGCTCTTTTAAAAATAGAAAGTCCCATTGCACAAGGGCTTTCAATGGGAACTGCAGCCCATGCTGTTGGCACATCAACAGCGATGGATGTAAGTGGCAAATATGGAGCTTATGCCAGTTTAGGACTAACTCTGAACGGTATATTCACAGCTCTTCTTACTCCAACAATTTTAAGATTATTGGGCTTGTTATAACAATTTGGCAGAATATTTGTTATAAGCTACATATGATAAGATTTAAAGATATAACACTTGAAGATAAAGAGGCTATTGTCTCTATTACAATGAATAGTGAGAGAAAGAACTGTGATCTTTCATTCTCCAATCTATGTAGCTGGCGATTTATGTATGGTACGCAGTTTGCGATAGTCGATGGATTCTTGTTATTCAAGTTCCATATGAATGAGACATTGGCCTATATGATGCCTGTGGGTGAAGGCAACCTGAAAAAGATTCTGGAAGATCTTTTAGAGGATGCACAAAATGAGGGTCAACCATTTCTTCTGTATGGTGTTTGTAACAACATGAAAGAAGAGATAGAAAAGCTGATGCCCGGTAAGTTTGAATTCTCATCCAGCAGAGATTATGTCGATTACGTATACCTTCGTACTGACTTAGCTGAATTAAAAGGAAAGAAGTTCCAACCAAAGCGCAATCATGTAAACAAGTTCTATAAGACATATACAAATTACGAATATATGCCTATTACAACCGACCGTATCAATGAATGCCTGAAACTGGAAGAAGAATGGTGCAAGGCAAATGACTGTGGACCACAAAACGGATTAGGGAATGAGCGTAAATCACTGACCTATGCACTAAATCACTTTGAAGAGCTAGGCCTGTCTGGAGGTATACTTTATGTTAATGACAAAATTGCAGCTTTCACCTTTGGCATGCCTATTAACCAGCAAACATTTGGCGTGCATGTTGAGAAGGCAGATACGCAGATAGAAGGAGCCTATAATGTAATAAATCAGGAGTTCGCCCGGCATATCCCTGAACAATACATTTATCTGAACCGAGAAGAGGATTTAGGACTTGAAGGACTTAGAAAAGCGAAACTATCTTATCAGCCAGCCATTCTACTTGAAAAAAATATGGCGAGGTTAAAAGAATAATCATCACCGATGAAAGAGAAAGTCAGAGAACTGTGGAACATTTGCTTCGGAGATAACGAAGCATTTACTGAACTGTATTTTTCTAAGAGATACAACGAAGAGGTAAATCTAGCCATCCAGGAAAATGGAAAAGTTATTTCCGCGATGCAAATTCTTCCCTATCCAATGACTTTCTGTGGAGAAATTATTCCAACCGGATACATATCAGGAGCATGTACAAACCCCGAATTCCGAAATAAAGGAGCGATGAAAAGGCTGCTTTTTAAATCTTTTCTTCGGATGTTGGAGAATGAAGTTCCACTAGTAACCCTTATTCCCGCCGAAGAATGGCTTTTTGAATATTACTCAAAAGTGGGGTTTGCTACCTCTTTTGAATACTCTGAAAAGAATTTCATTTTTGAGGATCTATCACCTTCTTCTAAATATATTGTTACTGAATTTACCACTTTACAAACTGATGTTTATTCCTTCTTCGATAAAAAGATGAAAGAACGTCCTTGTTGCATACAACATTCGCAAGATGATTTCAATGTTATTCTTGATGACCTTTATCTAGCAGAAGGGAAGTTATTAGTCTCAAGATTAAATGGAGAAATTACTGGTTTAGCATTTTGCTATGCAATAGAGAAAAGGCTCCATGTACCAGAACTTTTCTTTGATAATGAATCCGTCCGAGACACTCTTCTGTTTTCGGCAGCAAAACAAATGAACGTAAAAGACATATCATGCATTACACCTGCTATTGATGAAACAGGAGATATTCTTGGTATGGCAAGAATTGTGGATGCAGAAAGAATGCTTCAGATATATGCAGCTCAACACCATGAATTAGAGATCTCATTTAATTTGAAAGATGAATTCATTGAAAAGAACAATGCTTCTTTTTCGATGAAATCGGGGAAAATAACAAAAAAAAGGATACAAGAAGATTATTTGGAGCTTACTATTCGACAACTTACTCAGGCTGTTTTAGGTTATAAAATAAAAGATCTACCTAAGGAACTTCACATCTTTACGAAGCAAACTCCTTATATGAGTCTGATGTTGAATTAATCCTCTTTACTTAAAATACTTTCCAGCTCTTCTGCAGTCAGCCTTAAGTAGAACTGACCGTGATAGGCTACAGAAATAGCTCCTGTTTCCTCACTGACAATAACTGCATGAGCATCCGTGACTTGTGAAATACCCATCGCTGCCCGATGACGAAGGCCCAATTCCTTTGGAATATCAAGATTATGGGAAACCGGGAGAATACAACCCGCTGCCTTGATACGTTTCTTACTCACCACCATTGCACCATCATGCAAAGGACTGTTTTTAAAGAATATATTCTCAATTAATCGCTGGTTTACATTTGCATCAAGAACCTCGCCCGTACGAACAATATCATAAAGGGGAATTCCCCTTTCAACAACTATCAATGCTCCTATTCTCTGTTTGCTCATATTTATACAAGCTAAAACGATTGGCATAATGTCACTTTTCTCCATTTGTTCTTTCGAACTGCCTGTAAGAAACCGGGCAAATGCACTGGCCCTCTGATGAGAACCTAACGTAAGCAAGAAATGTCGGATTTCGTCCTGAAAAAGTACAATAAGCGCAAGTACTCCCACACTGACCAGTTTATCGAAGATAGAACCAAGCAAGCGCATCTCCAGAATCTGCGAAACAAGAAGCCAGATAAGGATAAAGACTAGAATCCCCACAAATACATTGATAGATCCCGATGCTTTCATCAGTTTATATGTGTAGTATAGCAGAAAAGCTACTAACAGTATATCAATAAAGTCTTTTACTCCAAATACAATAGGCAGCATAATGTTCTTATTTGTTTCTACATTTTTCCACGATCTTCACTACCTGAACTGCTTCTTTCACGTCGTGCACGCGAAGTATGTCTGCTCCTTTTTCCAGAGCGATGGTATTTAATATAGTTGTTCCATTCAGTGCTTCATCAGAAGTTATTCCAAGTAGTTTCGTTATCATTGACTTTCTGGACACACCAACCAATAAAGGTAGTTCAAAAATACTGAATTCCTCGAGATGGCTAAGTAGTTCATAGTTATGATCCAACGTTTTGCCAAAGCCGAACCCCGGATCAAGAATTATATCATTCAGTCCATTATCACGAAGTTTCTGCACTTTTTCTGCAAAATAAAGGAAAGTATCTTTCAATATATTATTATAATGAGGCGTGAGCTGCATGTCTTGAGGAGTTCCTTGCATATGCATCATTATATATGGCACCTGCAAATTCGCAACTGTATCAAACATCTTTTTATCCATCTCACCGCCGGCAATATCATTGATAATAGCAACTCCATACTCTTTCACACAGACTTCAGCTACATCCGCACGAAAAGTATCAACGGAAATAATAGCATCCGGATGGTTCTTATTCAGAATTTTCAGAGCCGGACGTAATCTATTCAACTCTTCTTCGGCAGAAATATGTTCTGCATTAGGACGAGATGAATAAGCTCCGATATCTATTATAGAAGCACCTTCTTCCAAAATCTGCCGTGCCCTGTTTGTAATAGCAATTTCTGTTTCTGCGCGACACCTGGCATAAAAAGAATCGGGCGTTACATTCAGAATACCCATTACCTGAGGATATGAAAGATCTAGCAGCCTTCCATTAACATTGATATATTTTGAAAAGGATTGACTCATTTATGTTTTTTACTTAAATAGTTTATTGCAAAAATACATATTTTTTTTATTCTTCTTTTTAAATTCGCTTTTATCTTTTATAATACACACACTTTTATTTACTGTAGGTTTCTATACAAACTAGTAATTTATAAAAGGAATATTCCTGAAAACATGTACAAGATTGCCCCTAAAAATGTACAAGATTGGATCCAAACATGTACATGCTTTTACTATTGTTTCTTGAATGTGTATTAAACTGATTCCAGTTGACTACTAATGTTCCTAAGCCTATAATCAGTTGACTGATTAAAGACCTAATTATTCCTTTTATTGAGAATAGTATACCGTTATAGAAGAAGTAAAAAAGCATTTTTTTTTCGTACACGCTTATTAATCGCAATATTTTGTCTAAGTTTGCAAATAAAAAAGTTTTTATCTATAACAACATGACTATATCTGCTCTTTATCAAATCTATCTGCAATGTCCTATCGTGACAACTGATAGCCGCAACTGCCCCAAAGGCTCTTTATTCATTGCTCTGAAAGGCGACACGTTTAATGGGAATTCTTTTGCAAAGAAAGCTTTGGAGGAAGGCTCTTCTTATGCAGTAGTAGATGAAGCTGAATATGCCGATCCCGAAAATAATAAGATCATTTTAGTTGATGATTGCTTGAAAACGCTTCAACAATTGGCCAATTATCACCGAAAGAAATTGGGAACCAAGGTTATAGGAATTACAGGGACTAACGGAAAAACTACGACAAAAGAACTTATAGCTGCCATACTCTCTGAATCAAATGATATTTTATACACTCAAGGTAACTTAAATAACCATATCGGAGTGCCTCTCACTTTGCTGAGACTCCGCGGTCATCACGATTTGGCAGTCATTGAAATGGGAGCTAATCACCCTGGAGAGATCAAGGCTTTGGTCAATATAGCAGAACCCGATTATGGAATCATCACAAATGTGGGCAAAGCTCACTTAGAGGGTTTTGGCTCTTTTGAAGGAGTTATAAAAACAAAAGGAGAACTTTACGATTACTTGCGCCAGAAAGAAGATTCAATTGTATTTATCCAGAATGAGAATCCATTTTTAATGGATATTGCCAAGGGATTGACCTTGATAAACTATGGCGTAACAGAGAATCTTTACGTAAACGGCAAAGTAACGTCTTGTTCACCCTATCTGGCTTTTGATTGGAAAGCCGGGAAAGACGGAAACATACATCACGTGCAAACTAAATTGATTGGTGAATATAATTTTGACAATGCTTTAGCAGCAGTTGCCATTGGTCGTTTTTTTGGCATAGAACCGGCAAAAATAGATCATGCCTTAACAAACTATTCACCTCAGAACAATCGTTCTCAATTAAAAGAGACAGAAGATAACAAACTTATTATTGATGCTTATAATGCAAATCCTACAAGCATGATGGCTGCCTTGAGAAATTTCAAAAGGATGGAGGTAAAACACAAGTTCGCAATCCTTGGTGATATGAAAGAACTAGGAGCTACAAGCATTGAAGAGCATCAAAAAATAGTTGATTTCATCGATACTTGTGACTTTGATCGGGTAATTCTTATTGGTGACCAGTTTGAGCAAACCACTCACGCATATGATACCTATGCAAATGTTTCTGAAGCGATAAAGGTTCTCGATAAAGACAAGCCTAAAGGATGCTATATACTCATTAAAGGTTCAAATAGCATGAAACTAGGACAGATGGTTGAACATCTATAACACAGAAAGAAAGTATCGGATCAGAAATATTTTGGTTTAACAAAGAAGTATGCTATAATTCCTGCAACAATTACGCCAACTGAATTTGCAGCAAAGTCAAACCAATCTCCTCCCCGGTAAGTAGTACAGTATTCTTGTATAAGTTCAATACAACCACTGAACACTATCGGGAGAGCTACTGCTCCAATAAAAATATGTTTTATTCTAAATTGCCCGCGGTGACTTTTCATATATTCCAGCCAAAGCATCCCAGACAAACCCAGATACATGCAAACATGAACCAGTTTATCAAAATTCTTCACCTGATCTAATGGCGTTTTTGGAGGTTTGAAGAATGATAGATAGATCACAGTCAATACTATGAGTATAGAAAGCGGATATTTTCGGACTTTATCAATCATGATTCTTTAATTTAAAGATGATTCGCAAAAATACAAAACTTTTTATATTTTTCATTCTTTATAAAAGGAATCTAACTAAACCAAAAAGAAAAACACAATCATGTGGAAAGATTTTCTATATTTTACTAAAACCGAACGTACTGGATTTTATGTATTGATTGCATTGATTTTTGTTGTATTTCTTATTTTTTGGACAATCCCTTTAATTTTTCCGTCGGCCCAGGTAAATGAACAAATGAGTGAAACAGCATACAGGGAGTTTCTGGCATCGGTACACCAAAAAGATAAAAATTGGAACTACAATGATTACTATATAAACAAAAAGCAAGAAATAATCCTTGCACCTTTTGACCCTAACACTGCAGACTCAATTACATTTGTGCGTTTAGGAATACGTCCATATATAGCCAGAAACATTTTACATTATCGGGCAAAGGGAGGTAAATTCCGTACTCCGGAATCTTTTGCCAAAGTATACGGACTTTCTCCCGATCAATTTAAACTACTAAAGCCTTACATTACTATAGGCGACAATTTCCTGAAAAAGGCAGATTCTCTTAGACAGTTCGCAGCCAGAGCCGGACAAGATACGCTGAAATATTACAAATATCCGGAAGGAACAGTTATCAGTCTGGATGACGCAGACACCACTGAACTTAAAAAGATTCCGGGTGTTGGAATTGGAACGGCCAAACGGATTATTGCCTATCGCCAGCAGCTTGGTGGTTTTTATAAAGTAAGTCAATTGCAGGAAATATCACACCTTTCGGCAGAACTAAACAGATGGTTTATCATCAAGAAAGAACCAATTCATCGGATAAACCTAAATAAATATAATGTTGAGCGGTTGACTTCACATCCTTATATTAACTTTTATCAGGCAAAAGTAATCGTAGAACACAGAAATAAGAAAGGAGCATTAAAAAGTCTCAGAGAGCTTTCTCTATATGAGGAGTTCACATCAAAAGATCTGGAACGATTAGCTCCTTATATCTGCTTCTAGATAATCAGCCCATCAACCATATGGATTGTTCTATCGGTAATCTTTGCCAGACCTTCGTCATGAGTAACGATTACAAAAGTCTGCTCAAATTGATCCCGAAGATCAAAAAATAATTGATGCAATTCATCCTTATTACGAGTATCCAGACTCCCGGAAGGTTCATCGGCCAAAATCACTGAGGGATGATTAACTAAAGCACGGGCAACTGCTACCCTCTGCTTCTCACCACCAGAAAGCTCATTTGGTTTATGAGATGATCGCTCTGCAAGGCCCATAAAGTTTAGAATCTCTTTTGCTCTTTTTGTAGCCTCTTTAGTAGATGTTCCAGCAATAAATGCAGGGATCATTATATTTTCGAGAGCAGTAAATTCAGGTAAGAGCTGATGAAACTGAAAAACAAATCCAATATGTTTATTCCGGAAATTAGCCAATTCCTTTTGTTTCATTCGGTTCACCTCAAGGCCATTCATATTAATTGTTCCGGCATCAGGTTTATCCAACGTTCCCATAATCTGAAGTAAAGTAGTCTTCCCGGCTCCACTGGGACCAACAATACTTACCACTTCACCTTTGGCTATTTCCAGATCAATGCCTTTTAACACATTCAGATCACCAAAACTTTTTCTTATTCCTTCTAATTTTATCATCGTTTCAAAATTCTTTTTATCACATATTCAACTAAATAATATTTTGTATCATAAACAAGAATTGCTTATTTGTAACACTCTATATTAGAATCAACTTCTCTTAAACCATTTATAAAACCACTCTCCCATCTTGTCATAGTTCAATGATTCATTATGTCCACGAGGATCGGAAAAAGAAATAGTATCCTGAGGATCCCCATACTGATCAGGATAAATAACCAACAAACTATTATTGGAAAAGTATTTAGAAAGTTGAGCCGGCAAACGTTCAAATGAAACATCATAAGAAATGGATCCTTTGCGGGCACTCACAATAACCAGTAAATGATCAAAATTCACTTGTCCGGTAAGCAAAAGCAAGTCATCCCAATCGGCCAGTTCTGAGAATTCACTTCTCAATCCTTTGAATCTTTTATTTATTAAAACATTGAGGCGATCCAAAGTCTGGGGATGAGCAAAGAAATGCACCCTGCAACCCAACTGAATCCCTATTCTACAAACATGAGTTACCCATTTGGTAAATCCCGCTTCGTACTCTGCTTTTGGAGGAACAGCAACTACGATACGGCGAAGAGTATTAATAGGCATCAAACATTTAGCAATCATAATCTGGCGGTGAGTTCCCTTTATTAAGTTTTCGGCAGTCCCACCAAAAAAAGAATCAACAATATTCATTTTACGGTGAAGACCAATCACAACATCCGAAACATTGTACTCTTTAATAGTGTGGATAATACCAGCCGCAATATTCAAATCATACCGGCTAACCGTTTGCATCGACACATCAGCAGCGGCAGCAATCATCGCTGATTTTTCAAGATATTTTTTCCCCTGACTATGCTTCGCACTTGAGCTGTGATGATCATTCATAACATTTAAAGCTATTAATCCATCTTTGCTTCTAGAATCTTTAAGAACCAATGCCAGATTCACCAAATTTACAATCGCATCAGGGTTTGAAATAGGAATGAGGATATTTTCTTCTGATTTTATTTCCCCTATTTTTTCATGTGATCCATTGTCCATCGTAATATTCCGCGCTGCATGTTCTGTTATGAAAGAGCTTATTACACAAGTAAAAAGAATCATCATAACGGTTCCATTAAGCACATAATCATTCAAAAGTCGTTCTCCGTTATTCATGATAATTTCATGACCAATCAGCACAGCAGCAAGTGTAGCAGCAGCCTGCGCATTACTCAATCCAAACATTATTCTTCTCTCATTGGAATTCATCTTGTAAATCTTCTGAGTAAAAAAAGCAGCAAGCCATTTTCCTAATGTAGCCACAACCGTCATCACAGCTGCAACCTTCAGAGCTTCTCCATCGATAAAGAAGCTTTTGACATTGATAATCATTCCTACCCCGATAAGAAAGTAAGGAATAAAAAGAGCATTTCCTACAAATTCCAAGTGATTCATTAAGGGAGAAACATGCGGAATCAAACGATTAAGAACCAGTCCAACCAAAAATGCGCCCAAAATACCTTCCAATCCAACAAGCTCCAGGATACCACCTCCGAGAAAAACCATGGCAAGAACAAAAACGAACTGCATTACATTATCTTCGTACTTACGAAAAAACAGGCGTCCTATTCTCGGAAAGAAGAAAATTATAATAAAACAGGCTAAAGTTATCTTTGTTATAAGCAATATCCAAAAGAACTGATCAACTACACCCTTAAACATTCCGGCTATTATTGCCAGAGTAACCAATGCCAGTGTTACAGTTATCGCCGTACCCCCGATGGCAATATTGACGCTTTTCAATCGACTAAGCCCATAACGACTAATAATAGGATAAGCAATCAAGGTATGAGAGGCATACATACTTGCAAGTAGTATAGAGGTAATTAGCCCATAGTTTAATAGAATCAAGCTACTCCAGATTCCTAATATCATGGGAACCGAAAAGGTAATAAGGCCAAAAGTTAAAACCTTTTTCTGGTTTTTCTTAAAATCCACCATATCCATTTCGAGCCCCGCAAGGAACATGATATAATACAGACCTACCTTCCCGAACAATTCAAAACTGCTGTCACGTTCCAAAATATTGAATCCATAACCACCAATTGCAACACCCGCCAGTATCATTCCAATGATATGTGGAATATGCAAACGATCCAATAATATTGGGGCAAAAAGGATTATTGTCAGCACTAAGAAAAAGATCCAGGTGGGATCTGTTATGGGGAGTTGTAGTGTAAAGTCAAACAAATGCATAAGCTTCAGGTATTATTTAATTTGCATTTCTTACGCAAAAGAACAAAAAAAACAGCAGATAACAAAAAAGAGTTCCCGAAAAGCGTTTCAGAATAAGTTTTCTTACCAAATATTATGTAATTCATCTCACCAAAGCAAAAGGAAGTTTATATTTTCTCATCTGCCCAGTGGTATTGTGTATTTCAATATAAGTTACATAAAGCCCTACTCTGCAGGCGCTATCATTCTGTTCTTTTCCATTCCACTCAATTGTCCCCTCAGCCGATAGTTGACTATTTTCGGCCAACGAACAAACTTCACGGCCAGATGCCTCAAATATTTTGATATTAGCTACAAATCCATCTGATGCAAGTGAATAATGAATCTGCAACTTATTGTTTTCACTATCTGTTGGTGAAAAAGATTTCCTCTCCAACCAAAAAGCCGCATTGACTTTGTTTGTATTTTGCTCTGCACATCTATTAGAGCGCCCCGGCGTTCCGTATCCTGATAAAAAAGAAGCAGAAGCCCAACTTAAAGAATCTGAGGAAAGAAGTTCCGGTGATTTCTTTTCCAGAGAGATACCACATTTATCTTTTTGTGAGGTAGTGTGCATTGACTCAGAATAAACCATTTCATCGAGCAAATCTCCTTGAGCTGACAAAAGATATAAAGTTCCTTTCTCACGAGACAAATCAGGTAAATCAACAACCTTCACTCCATGAGATATATCACAATTATATTGCGCTGGGATAATCTCTGTTTGTTTCGAAAAAAAGAATTCAGAATGTTGAGGAAAGCTTACCGGTGATTTACTAAATGCAACAGGAACAGAATGTGTACCATCTTCTTTTAAATAAGAAAGGTAAAGCTGATTACAGGAGAGTGTTTTATCAGATACATTTGACAGTTCAATATAAGAAGCACCTCCTGTTCGGGGATTAAACAATATCTCATTAAAAAGCACATCACCAACCTCTATTTTTTCAGGAAGCATAATCGGCAATTCTATGGGTGCCTTCAAGCTATTCCCGGAAACATCTTCTAAATCATGCAACTTAAGTTCTAGTTTTTGGCCATCTTTCAATGGAGCATTCAATGCCAACTTTACATTTCTCCCACAAGGATAATCGGGTATCGCTTCAATCAGCGAAATATCTGAATTCTGAATTTGGTAATTATTAAGGTTGACAAGAGAAGAAATATTCAATGATTTATTAAAGTTCACCACAATAGTATCTGACGACTGCATAAAAGACGAAGCTACAGTTATAGCCTCATCATCAGGGAAACTCTTATTCACGGAGTTTATCAAACCGGGAGTTCCTCCTTTCACATTATTAGTTGCCTGCCAGTTCTGTGCATTATTCGAAAGATTATCCGGATCAACGCATTCAAGCGAATATCCTCCACTTTTCTTTTTACTATCTTTATACCACGCGTCAGAATACTCCACCCAAGAAATCAGATTCTTCTTCTCATCTTCAAGCCAAAGTAGTTTCCCTGCATTCAATAATGTGGGAAAAGAAGTTAGCCCCACTACAGAGACTCCACTTGCCGCCCAAAGCTCTTTATACTTTTGATGGCAAAGTACTGCATAATTCTTTGCATCAATTACCATATCGGGTATGACATACCGCTTTACTCCATACATTAAAGCACAACTTCTGAGAGAGACAATAGTATCTGTCCGGTTATACAATTCAATGTATTCTGATTCAGGCAATCCCTTTACATCATTAGGATTAGCCATAATTTCATTAAAGATAACAGAACCAAAATCACGAACACCAGAGGATGGCCTTTGGAAAGAGAGCAATTCATTAGAAAATAAAATCACATTTCCATTTAAATCTTCAACTCCCCAGAAAGAAAATTCATATTGCTGATTATCTTTCAAATGAAAAGGCAAAGTGAATATACCTTTCTTTTTACTGGCAGCAAGCTTCTTGTTTAATATCAAGCTTTCTTCTCCATTAATTGCAAAGTGAGCATTCTTAAATGTCACCTCTTCACTGAAATCAACAGAGAAAGTAGAATCTGAGAGCGCAGCAACAGAAGTAACAGTTGGACGGGTTGTATCAGTAGGATCAGTAATACCGGAACCAGAACCGGAATCATCTGGTACCTCACCAGATCCAGAATCTGTGGTCGTTTTACGAATTGATATATCATCAAAATACAATGAAGAAGAATTACTGGCAAGATACTTACAGTATACTCCACTATATTTTGAATCAGTAATTGTTTTGTCTGTTGCCTGTCCCTCTTCTTTCCAATCAACATCTTCTTCTGCAATCCGGGAATACAGAGTCCAGACTCCGGCATCACTGCACGTTACTTTAACCAACGCAGTACACTGAGGTAAATTAAGCGATGTCTTACTTCCCGAAATAAGGGTTGTAACAGTTGATCCATTCTGCCTGACCAGTGAAATGTTTTTCCCACTTCCTCCCATCAATATATAATAGCCGTCAAGTTCGCCATTCAATACCGGTTTGGTTGCTGCCAAATAGAACTTAGCATATGATTTGCTTCCCGGATTAAATCCATAAAAGAACGTCTTATATTCCCAGGTTGTGCCAAGGATGAGGGTGGAAGCAGTACAAAGATATGCATCACCAGCTTTTCCCTGATCATACAATTGAAGTCCATACGCTCCGAACTTAACTCCATAATCAGCAGAAACTCTATATTTATCAGTATTTCCTTCCCAACATGGGTTAGTACTAAAGTTGGCATCCGCGAAAGACTCATTTACTTGTGAAAAACTACAGATAGAATATAAAAAACAGATAATAAATATAATTCTTTTCATAATATCTAGATTAATATTGCAAATTGTTATAAATTTGCACGCAATTTATACCAGCTGTAAAGGTATGATAAATAAAGTATAATTACAACTAAAGAAAAGAAAAGATGAAAGTAGCTATCGTTGGCGTAAGTGGCGCAGTGGGACAAGAGTTCCTACGTGTCCTCGATGAAAGAAATTTCCCTATGGATGAGTTAGTATTGTTCGGTTCCAAACGTAGCGCCGGAAGTAAATACACTTTCCGGGGTAAACAGATCGAGGTCAAACTATTACAACACAACGACGATTTTAAAGGTGTAGATATAGCCTTTACTTCTGCCGGTGGCGGTACTTCATTGGACTTTGCAGATACTATAACTAAATATGGAGCTGTAATGATTGACAATTCCAGCGCTTTTCGTATGGAAAAAGATGTTCCATTAGTTGTCCCTGAAGTAAACCCGGAAGATGCAAAAGATCGTCCTCGTGGAATCATTGCAAATCCTAACTGTACAACTATACAGATGGTAGTAGCATTAAAGGCTATAGAGAAGATCTCGCATATAAAGAAAGTACATGTATCTACTTATCAGGCAGCAAGTGGCGCAGGAGCAGCTGCAATGGACGAACTTTACGAACAATATCGTCAGGTATTGGCCGGTGAGAAAGTTACAGTTAATAAGTTCGCTTACCAGTTGGCATTTAATCTTATTCCTCAGGTTGATGTATTTACAGATAACGGATATACTAAGGAAGAAATGAAGATGTATAATGAAACACGTAAAATTATGCACTCTGATATTGAAGTCAGTGCAACTTGCGTACGTGTTCCGTCATTAAGAGCTCACTCTGAAAGTACCTGGATTGAGACTGAACGTCCTGTTTCTGTAGAAGAGGCTCGCGAAGCATTCTCTAAAGGCGAAGGATTAGTGCTACAAGATAACCCTGCAAACAAAGAATATCCTATGCCATTATTTATTGCCGGAAAAGATCCTGTATATGTTGGACGTATCCGCAAAGACCTTTCAAACGAGAATGGGCTAACCTTTTGGACTGTAAGTGATCAGATTAAAAAAGGCGCTGCACTTAACGCTGTTCAGATTGCAGAATATCTAATTAAGGAAAAAAATCTATAATAAGTAGTTCAGTATTAGCTCACTACATTTTAACAACAAACAACAGAAATTTGTGTAAAAAGGTCAATCCTTCTACACAAATTTCTTTTTTTCTACCTACATTTGCGCAGAATACCACTAAGTGATGGTTTTTCTTTTGGAAACAAATTACTATTAACTAATTATATTCTCAAGCAAAAATGGAAAACAATAACAAGATTTCCGGGGATTTACTCTTGCATACCAGCGTCGATGTAGCTCGCTGTTATCAATGCGGTAAGTGTACAGCCGGATGTGTTCTTGCTTCAGAAATGAACTTTCCGCCAAGTTACTTGATGCGACTGTTGCAAACAGGAACAGAAGAGAACTATGAAAGAATACTTCGTTCCAATACTATTTGGCTTTGTCTGAATTGCGAGAATTGTTTGGGCAGATGCCCCATGGAAATTGATATTCCCAAGGTTATGGATTATCTTCGTGAACAATCTCTTAACAGCAATAAGCTTCATCCCGATGCCAAGCCTATTGTTTCTTTTCACAAATCATTCCTTGATTCTATTAAGTACACCGGACGACTTTATGAGGTTGGATTGATTGCCGGATTTAAAGCCCGTTCTTTCCGCTTAACTCAGGACCTTAAACTTGCTCCTAAAATGTATATGAACGGAAAATTAAACCTCATGCCCGAAATGATAAAAGATAGAAAAGGTATTGGAGAGATTTTCGCTAAGACAATTGATAACCCAAAGACTAAACATAAATGAAAATAGGTTTTTACCCGGGTTGTTCACTCAAAGGATCATCCCGTGAATACAATGAATCGGTAGTGGCAATTGCCAAAGCTTTAGATATTGAATTAGTGGAAATCAAAGACTGGAACTGTTGTGGTGCCACAGCTGCCCATTCAATGAACGAAGAACTTTCACTTTCTCTTCCTGCAAGAATATTAGCATTAGCAGAAGCTCAAGGGCTAAAAGAAGTAGTAGTTCCTTGTGCCGCTTGTTACAACCGCTTAATGGTTACCCAACACGAATTAAAAGACGATAATAAAAGAGGTAGAGTTACTGATATAATCAAGATGTCTTATAGTGGAGATCTAAAAATTATTAATGTGCTTCAAATGCTGGAAACTTACGCCATGGATAAAATTCAGGCAAAAGTAACCAATCCTTTTGCTCATAAAGTGGCTTGCTACTATGGTTGTTTGTTGATTCGTCCTCACAAAATTTTGCAATTCGATCGCGTTGAAGATCCACAAAGTATGGATACCATGATTAAACTCATTGGTGGAAATCCTATCGACTGGGCTTTCAAAACAGAATGTTGCGGTGCAGGATTCTCTGTTTCACGTACAGACCTGGTTGCCAAACTATCAGGTAATATTTTGCAAGATGCTGCCGACCGCAGTGCTGAAGCTATTATTGTAGCCTGCCCTATGTGTCAGTCTAATCTGGATATGCGCCGTGGAGCTATCAACGAGACTTTAAGTAAACCTTCTGACATTCCGGTTCTCTTCATCACCCAGGCTATTGGGCTTGCTTTGGGAATTAGTCCTAAAGAGCTGGGACTGGAACGTCATTTTGTAACAGTTAAATTATAATAGTATGTCAAAGATAGGAGTTTTTATCTGCCACTGCGGTGAGAATATCAGTGCCACTGTTGATTGTGAACGTGTAGCACAAGAGATCCGTAAAGTGGAAGGCGTAGAATATGCCATTGACTATAAATATATGTGTTCTGATCCAGGACAAACGCTCATTAAGGATGCTATCAGAGAGCATCACTTAGATGGTGTAGTTGTAGGTTCCTGTTCTCCTCGTATGCACGAGCCAACCTTTAGAAAAGCATGTGCAGAAGCTGGCCTGAATCCTTTTTTATGTGAAATGGCCAATCTTCGTGAACACTGTTCATGGGTGCACGAAAAAGGTGAAGCTACAACAGAGAAGGCATTTGACCTTGTAAAAATGCTGGTGGAAAAGGTAAAGCGCAATAAACCATTAGATTCCATCAAAGTGCCTATCACTAAGAAGGCTTTAGTTATTGGGGGTGGTATTGCCGGTATACAAGCAAGTTTGGACATTGCCAATACCGGTCATCAGGTAATCTTAATCGAAAAAGATCCTTCTATAGGTGGACACATGTCTCAGCTATCTGAAACATTCCCTACCCTGGACTGCTCACAATGTATTCTTACTCCAAGAATGGTGGAAGTTGCACAGCATCCAAACATCACCCTATATACTTATGCTGAGTTAGATAGTTTAGAAGGATTTATCGGTAACTTTACAGCAAAAATCAGATTAAAAGCAAAAAGTGTAGATCATAAGAAATGTACCGGTTGTGGAGCTTGTTTTCAAAAGTGCCCGCAAAAAAGAATCCCAAGTGAATTTAATGCCGGGCTGGGTAACCGTACGGCAATCTATGTTCCATTCCCACAAGCTGTACCTAATAAGCCTGTGATTGACCGTGAACACTGTAATTATTACAAACGCGGTAAATGTAAAATTTGTGAGGCAACCTGCCCTACCGGAGCAATTGAATGGGATAAGGAGGATGAGATTATCACCGAACAGGTAGGAGCAATTGTTGTAACTACAGGGTTCAACGTAAAAGGAGCCGATTTCTTCCCGGAATACGGTTACGGCAAATACAAAGATGTGCTCACCGGTTTGCAGTTTGAACGTTTAGCTTCAGCTTCAGGACCAACTTTAGGAGAAATCCGTCGTCCGTCGGATGGTACAATTCCTAAGAAGATTGTCTTCATAGCTTGTGCCGGCTCACGTGACCCAGCCAAAGGCATTCCTTATTGCTCAAAGATTTGCTGTATGTACACAGCTAAGCATGCAATGCTTTATCAACATAAGGTTCACGATGGTGAATCAACTGTATTCTATATGGACATTCGTGCCGGAGGTAAAAACTATGAAGAGTTTGTACGCCGTGCCATTGAAGAAGATCACGTAAACTATGTTCGCGGACGTGTTGCCAGAGTATACGAAAAGGACGGCAAACTGATTGTGAAGGGTGTAGATACACTACTTAGCGGACAGCAAGTGAAGATTGAAGCAGATATGGTAGTACTTGCTACTGCCGGTGTGTCTAATTGCGGAGCTGAACAACTGGCACAAAAGATGCACATTTCTTATGACCCATATCATTTCTTTGCAGAAGCTCACCCTAAATTAAAACCGGTTGAAACCAACACAGCAGGTATCTTCCTTGCCGGAGCTTGTCAGGCACCAAAGGATATTCCTGAAACTGTAGGTATGGCATCGGGTGCTGCAGTAAAAGTTGCCGGACTCTTCTCAAACAATGATTTAGTTCGTGAACCACTTATTGCAGTGGTTAACCGTTCTGCTCCTCCACAGTTTAGTACTTGCGTGGGTTGCTTTATGTGTCAGACTGCTTGTCCTTACAACGCTATTGAACGTGAAGAAATAAAAGGACGCGATGGAAAAGTAATTAAAACAGTTGCTAAAGTTAATCCGGGACTTTGTCAGGGTTGCGGTACCTGTGTTGCTTTCTGCCGTTCTAAATCAATCGATATCCAAGGTTACTCAAACGAACAGATGTTTGCCGAAGTGATGTCTTTATTGAATCATTAACTGAAAAACCATGAACAATAATAATTCAGAATTTGAACCTAAAATAGTCGCTTTCGTATGCAACTGGTGTACCTATGCAGGAGCCGACTTAACAGGAACAAGCCGATTAAAATATGCTACGAACGTGAAAATCGTTCGCTTCCCATGTACCGGACGTATTGACTTTATGTTACTCCTGAAAGCTTTTGCTCAGGGAGCCGACGGAGTAATCGTTTCCGGCTGTCACCCCAACGACTGCCACTATACAAGTGGTAACTTCCATGCTCGTCGCCGTTGGATTACGTTCCGCGGATTACTCGATTTTATGGGTATTGACGTACGCCGCATCCAGTACTCCTGGGTATCTGCTGCCGAAGGAGCAAAATGGGCTGATATTGTAAATACAACCGTAGCAAATATCCGTGAGCTTGGTCCTTACACAGAATATCAGAAAGTTGCCGAATATTTAGATAAGGAGGAATACAATGGATAAACTCAGACAGAGAGCCGCCGCACTACTTGCCGACGGAACCGTAACCCTCGTTATCGGTTACGAAGAAGGAACCAACAAGCCACGTCCTATCTTTTGCCATACAGCAGAAGAAGCCGGGAAATTGATATACAGCAGCCACTGCATTCATAATCTGGCTGTTTATCTCACCAAGAAAGAACTGATGGGAACAGGCAAGGTAGCTATTACAGCAACCATTCCTGCCCTGAGAAGTATTCTTCAGTTGGCTATTGAAAATCAATTGAATGAGGAGAATCTTTTGGTAATAACAGTTACTGATAAAGAAGAGGTAAAAGAGTTTGCTAATTTTGCCGAGATTGAAGCTTACATTACAGACTTTCAACTTAAACTGGAAGGTAAAGAACAGGAAATCATTGATAAACTTGAAGGCATGAGCCGTGAAGAACGCTTTAAGTTCTGGATGGAAGAGATGTCTCACTGTTTCAAATGCTATGCTTGCCGCGCTGCCTGTCCGCTTTGCTACTGCACAAAATGTATTGTTGAAGAGAACCGTCCACAGTGGATTAATCCTTGGGCTGCTCCTTTAGCAAATATGGAATGGCAAATAAACCGTGCCATGCACATGGCCGGACGCTGTACCGGTTGCGGAGCATGTGGAGACGCTTGTCCGGTAGGTATTCCTATCCATTTGCTTACCCGCAAGATGATGGAAGATCTTGCTCCGGAATTCGGTTTCACACCTGGACAGCCATCAAAGAACGGAAATGCTCTTTCCACATGGAAAGCAGACGATAAAGAAAACTTTATACGATAAGGAACCATGGAAATAAAATATATCAGTAAAAACGGACTGAATGAATGGTTCAGCCAAATTGTAAAAAGCGGGAAACGTGTTTATGCACCGGTAAAGGAGCGTGAGCAGGTTGAATTCAAGAAAGTACAAGCTCTTAGTGAGGTGGCCGATGAATATATTCAGACTACACAATCCATTAAGTCGGCTGTATTTCCACGTGCAGAGGTCTTGTTCTCTTACGAAAAGGAACAGGGAGCAGTGAAAACAGAAGACTTCAATCCTGATTCCGTAAAAGAGACTGTTCTGTGGAAGATTCATCCATGTGATGCAGCCGGATTCAAACCTCTTACTGCCATCTTTAACTGGGATTACAAGGATAAATTATATAACGCTCATCTGGAAAAGACAACCGTCGTTACTTTCAGCTGTGCAAAGGCAGACAAGAGTTGTTTCTGTACCAGCGTGAATGGTGGACCGGGTAACACTGCCGGAAGCGACGTTCAACTAACTATGCTGCCTGATGGTGGAGCTATCGTTGAAATCCTTACTCCTAAAGGAGAAGCACTTGTACAACTTGCAGCCTCAGCTTTTGAGAACGACAAAGGAGAAGATAAGTCTAAGTATCTTGCCGATGTACCTCAAATGTTTAATGTAGAAGAGATCAAAGCCAAACTAGCTACCGCTTTTGATAGTCCGGTATGGAAAGAACAATCAGAACGTTGCCTTGGTTGCGGAGCTTGCGCATTTGTATGTCCTACTTGTGCGTGCTTCGACATTCAGGAAGACGCACACGGTTCTAAAGGAAAACGTATTCGTTGCTGGGATTCCTGCGGATTCTCACTATTCACTAAGCACACTTCGGGACACAACCCACGTGCCGTGCAAAGTCAACGCTGGCGTCAACGCATTCTGCATAAGTTCTCTTACATGCCCGACCGCCTTAGCGTACTTGGTTGCACTGGTTGCGGACGCTGTTCACGCGCCTGTCCGGTAGATATGAATATACTTGAACATCTAACTTCAATTGCAAAAAAATGAGCGAACAAAATATATATCTTCCATACCTGATGACCATTGATAAGATTACCAATGAAGCTCCTGGTGTGAAGACCTTTAAGTTGAAATTTCAAAACGAAGAAGAGGCTAACGCATTTAATTTCAAAGCCGGACAATTTGGAGAATATTCTGCTTTTGGCGAAGGAGAATCTACTTTTTGTATAGCCTCAGCTCCTACCCGTAAAGGATATATTGAATGTACTTTCCGTGAAACTGGAAAGGTAACTTCCGGACTTGCTGACTTGGAAGAAGGAAGCACCATGGGATTTCGCGGACCTTTTGGTAACACATTCCCAATGGACGAATGGAAAGGAAAGAGCCTGGTATTCATTGCCGGAGGTATCGCCCTGCCACCAATGCGTTGTGTAATCCAAAACGCACTCGATCTTCGTGAAAACTTCAAGGACATTACAATCGTATACGGAGCAAAATCTGTGAACGACCTTGTTTACAAAGACGAGCTAAAGGAATGGGCCGACCGTCCGGATGTAAATCTGGTAACAACTGTTGACCCAGGAGGTGAAACTCCTGACTGGAAAGGTGAGATTGGCTTCGTACCTACAGTTGTGGAGAAAACAGCTCCATCTCCAGAGAATACAATTGCCATTGTGTGCGGACCTCCTATCATGATTAAGTTTACCTTCCCTGTATTAGAGAAGTTAGGCTTCAAGGACGACCAGATTTACACAACACTGGAAAACCGTATGAAGTGCGGTGTAGGTAAATGCGGTCGTTGCAACGTGGGCAAGCTTTATGTTTGCAAAGACGGACCGGTATTCAGCAAAGAGCAACTAAACAACATTCCAGCTGAAGAGTATTAATCGTTTGAACGATTATTCATCAAATAAAAAGCGGAGACAGTGGTAACATTGTTTCCGCTTTTTGTTTTATTGATAAAAGCTCATTTGAATTTAATTTTTGTGTGAATTTTCAAAAGAGGGGCAGTCGATAATTGTGTTGTAAGAGTTTAATATTCGGCATCACCCCATTATTCTTTCAGATGCAAAACTAAATGGATGATACGCTCTAATCCGAATTGCATATCTTATTTAAGAATTAATATTTAAAGCATATATTTATAAGAACATTAGCAGGCCTTAACCTATATCTATATTTGTATGTATCCAAAGTATTATATAGAACATAAGTATATTCTTTTTTATTGAAAATATTGTTCCAATCAAAAGTATATTCAATCTGTTTTGTTTTATAGCTAATTCCGAGATTAGCAAAAAAAACTTTAGAAGAGACTGTTGATGTTATCTCATTATACAAATGTTCCAATTGAGCATTGACTTGTAGTTGCTTATTAATACAATAATAATACTTAAGCTTCTGATAAATTTGATAGAATGAAGATTCTGATGCTCCTGAATGTATCTTTATTTTAAGTCTATTAGTATTTAAATCCACTTGATATGCAATAGCAGATGCTTCCCCTATTTTAGTATTTATCTTGGGGCTCAAATTCCACGTCCTTAACTCAAGGGGAAATATCTGCCCTTGTTGTACCTTCTCAGACCTTAAGGACATACAATTTGTTGTTAATGAAACATTTGTCATTATATTGCTGATGTATTTCCCAACATACCCATCCCACATCCACATTTTATAATAATTATTTTGTTTAATATTACTTATGATTAATTGCTTTTCGATAAAGTATTGTTGGTTTTCTAAATTTCTTTTTGAAGATGTATAATATAGAGCTGTATTAAAAAAAATCGTTTTTAATGGATTTCGATAATTTACTCTAAATTTATAAGTTTGTTTTTTATTCTTAGATAAGTATCCAGACATTGTTTTCAAGCTTCTATAATCAGATAAAATATATGATTGAAAAAAATCTGTGATATCGCCTATCTCATGAGAACAGCGATAGGATAATGTTGATTCCCAAAAAGGATTAAATTTATATCTAAGACTAAACTGCGGATCTGCATACAAGCAGGAATATTCATTCCGACTATAACGAAGAATATCTTCTACATTCATCCAATATTTATTTAAAGATACACTTGCTGTAAACCGTAATTTATTTAAGCTATATATATAAACAGGATTAAGCACAATCTTCAGATAATTTGTTTGTAAATCATTACATATGCTATCAGATAAAGAGGATTTATATAAATTAGAAATTAGGCTTTCTAAAGATGCTTCCATATTTACATTTATTTGCAGACTTGAAAGCCCTTGGGTGAATGAAATGTAAGCTTCATTACTTGTATAAAATCCTCTTCGTTCTATATTCTGTAGATTATAAATATTTATCGTATCGGTTTTAAGCTCCAACCTTTGTGGTGAGGATAAATAACGAACAAAAGAAGATATGTTCCAAATTTTTTCTCCCCATTTTTTTACAAGTTTAAAATCATTCTGTAAGTTGTATTCAGGGATATTATATTTTTGCAAAAAGGAAAAAGAACTCTGAACTTTTGAATCTGTATTATCCCATTTGGCCTTATATTTCAACAAGTTATTTAAATAATATTCTTTAGAATTATTTGTATAAGTAAGCATTCCATCTAAATATTTACTTTTTCGAATTAAAGTACCAACCTCATTAATTATCAAATTATCGTTCGGCATGAAATAAGTAATATCTTGATGGATTTTTTCATCAAGAACATCATTCATATAGTTTGCATTAATTCTTAACTGACTATTATCGCTTGTTTTCAATAAAGAATTTAGTGAAAGGACATGCGTTTTATTAAACAAATAACGATTTTCTTCTATAAATGGATCACTAAATGCCTTTACATTAAACAAAGTTAAAGGAGTTGGCATATCCAATTTATCAGAATTGTCATTGATTGATTGCTCTGTAAGTTCTGACGCTATGTTGATTCCGGCATTATTTGTTTTATACATTACAACGGTTTGACTCTTCTTTTTTATTGATAAAGCAAATGAATCAAAGTTCCATAAAAAATCATTAGACTCACCAAATCCAGCCTTAATCGTACCAACAGGACGTGATTTACTCTCATTGCTAAGTCTAAGATTAATAGCTGCCTGCCCTGTTTCAACTAAATTTTTCAATAAAGTTATAGGTTGATGATTTTCTATAACTTCCACGTTCCTTACAGCATCTACAGGTATATTATTTGTTGCTACGCCATATTTGCTGTCCAATAAGTCTAAACCTTCAATATAAAATTTATTGATTGGCTCACCATTATACCTAATCGCCCCATTTTTACTAACCTCTACTCCTGGTAATTTTTTCAAAATATCGCCAATAGTTCTATCATTAGATGACTTAAATACACCAACACTATAAGTTAAGGTGTCTTCACGTAATGAAATTGGAGAAGATTTAACTATAACCTCTTTAATTTGTACGTCACGAGGTTCTAGATAAATATTTATTTTTTGTTGCCTATTTTTTATACAAATTATTTGAGGATAGTGTCCAAGCAATTTGACATTAATGATTAGAGAATCCTCATGTGCATTAACATCAAAACGAAAGTATCCTTTGTCATTTGTTATTTTATAATATAAAATCTCTCTCTCTCTATTTAATATGGAAACAATAGCCTTATCAACATAATTATTATTCATATCCTTTATTGTACCCTCTATTACTACTTGAGCTTTAGAAAACATAGGAAATAGAAAAAAAACAAAAAACATCAAAAATTTTCTCATTAATCAATTAGCTCTATTGGATTATATAAACGTTTTTGGCTTGCATTTTCGAGTAATTCCCCTTTTATAAATGGGCTATTCTGTAAAAATGCAGCTGGATTATTCATAAATTTCTTTTTTAAACCTTCAAAAGTAGTTTTAGTTGTTTTAATATAATCTGATTTTTCTATATATACTCTATCAATCCAATGAGGATTTTCAATAGATATACACTCAAAATCAATTTCCTTTTTATCATCTGTTATTTTTAAGATTAAACCAGGCAAACCTATAAATTTCCATGGTCCACTACTAATCGCTATCTCTGGTGCATACCATGCTTTATAATTTCTTCCTCTAAATGTTGTTATAGCTTGTTTGCATAAATACCCGCAAATAGTCATTGTATCTTTTTTTATTACCCATTCTGGAGAAACCAAATATTCAGTATACATATAATAGTCAAATGGAACACGGTCTATATTCGTTATCTTATTTTCCGGGTAATTTTTTACAATCGTTAAATCAGATGCACCTCTAGTAACAGCCAATCTTCTATTTACAATTTTTTCTACATTTACCCCCTCTGCAATGTCTACCTTAGAGAGGGAATCAGCTATAAAAAATTTCAAATCTGCATACTTTGATATCTTATGCCCAATTTGTAACAACATAGTGCTTTCAGCACCTGTTTTTCTCTTAGTTATTGAATCAGTACTGGTTACTATTCTCTGGCGATATTGACATCGAATAAAAGTTGTATCTAATACAATTAAAGGCTTAAAATGTATTTTAGGCATATCACCTGTTATCTTTAATGTTTGTGCATTTAGAGCAGCACAATTTACTAATAATATAAAACTAAAAATTAAACTTTTCATACAATACACATTTTAAGCACCCACGTAACTAATAATAATTACGCAGGTGCTACTTATTAATATATAACTATTCTATTACAAAACTAACTCGTCCTTCTTCGCCACAGACTGCCTTATTTAAATCTTGCAAATAGCTACAATAATCATTCATATTTCCATCAAAATATTCCAAACCAGCAGTTGTAATTGTTTTTCCACAGGATGTAGTAACTCTTGAACTAGCAAAAGAACTCTTAACTACACAAAACAACAAAAAGACTAAACATAATACTACTTTTTTTTCATTTTCTTGATTTTTTATTTTTTAACTACAAAAACTTAGATTAACAGAAATGTCGACATTCTATTTAATACTACAACAAAAGTTCTACATAAGCTTATTTTTCATATCACAAAGTAACACATAAATTACTATAAAACATAATATAATCTTGGACATTTCAAATATAACAATTAGCTTAAATTCAACATTTTAAAACAAAAATATCAATTCCATTATTGGACATTCATTGTTGCCAAATTTAAAACACTAGTACAAAAATAAAAAAGTAGCTTTATTTTTTACATTTTGTATATAATCCAATTCATATAAGTTTTAGGCACTATTTATTCCTCAATAAATAGTTTCTTTATAAAACAAGCTACGGGATTTTACAACAAAAAAAGGTTGGACAGACTATGATAAACTAAACAATGCATTACCTCAAAAGAGTGAATAGATATGCCAAAGAAAAGTATTCAGTTGGTAAATCAACTGTATATGAATACAATGAAAGTAAGATGAAACTGGCTAATGCCCTTTCAGAGCAAGCACAGGCAAAATATACATATTTACTAAAAACAAAAATACTGGAGTTTTACTCCGGAAAACCTTTAAACGAATAAATTATGCAATGGTTTGAGTCAATAAAACGTATGCAAAATCTGCACGAACTAATAAAAAAAGAGTCTACAGGAACTCCTTGTGAACTAGCCTATCACTTTTGCTTAAGTCGGCGCCAATTATATAATATTATTGAAGACTTAAAAATTATGGGAGCAGTCCCTATGTTTGTAATTAATATGCAGACGAACAAAGCATAAGCCAAGAGTATTAATAACCCGTAGTGCATTTAGGCAATACATGTTTTGATGTTATTAATATTTCTATTATTTAATTTATTAATTAGCTGAATAAGAGTTAGAGCCATAATTTTCGAATGAATTCTAGTTTTAAATCCATTGAAAGACTTAGCGTAATTCCGACGAATCATAAACTGATCACATAACTGAGAGAATAACGTTTCAATTCTTTTTCTGGCTTTTCTAAAAACAATATATTGCTTAGCATACCCATGCTGATTATTTCTCATGGGAACTTCTAGTTTAATGTTGTTTTCTTCAAATAGATCCAACTGATAATTAACACTCAAATATCCTTTATCTCCCAGAATAGTACAGTCATAATGATTCTGCTTAACATCTTCGAGATAATGAATATCATGTACGGATGCTTTTGTTAAGTCGAAATCCGAGAAAACCCCATCAATAGTACATATTGCATGCAGTTTATAACCATAGTAATACATCCGTTGTGTTGCACAATAACCTTTATCAGGTGAGGTTTCAAAAGTTTCCCTACAAATGCCACCTCGTCTACTGCGACTTAATTTACAAACTTCTAAAGGCATACTATCTACTATGAAATAATCCCTGCTCGAACTAATCTGAAAAACTATTCGTTTACGCAACTGTTCTTTGAAATAAAATAATTTACGTCTTCTTCTATTATAAACGCTTCGTTCAATCCTTAAACTCAATTTATCAGGGAGAATCCTGAATAGTTGATATTCAGAGTCAATACCCATATATTCTGAGGTTAAATCAATAGCAATCAATTCGATATCTGATAACCTGGGTTTACGAATCTGATTAAGAAAATTCATTTTAGACTCTATTTGTTGCAATATCTCTAATATTTTTCCGTAATTTGCATTGAAGTTGCTCATATATTTAATCGTTTGGTAGACAATTAAATATAGTCATTTATTTGATAATGAGCAACTTCTTTTCTTTTTATCCAAATGCACTACGGGTTATTAATATATTTGAGGTACCAAACTTAAACAATTAAAAACTCAAAGCTTATGCGTACACAAAGTAACAAACTAAATTTTGAAGGAGAAAATATTTATGTTGGAATTGATGTTCATTTGAAAAGTTGGAATGTGACAATTTACACAGAATACCTGCATCATAAAACATTCAACCAACCTCCTGTTCCTTCAATTTTACGAGACTATCTGAATACTAATTTTCCTGGTGGAACTTATTATTCAGCCTATGAAGCCGGATTCTGTGGATTTAATATTCATTTTGAACTTAAGAAACTAAATATAAATAATATTGTGGTTAATCCTGCTGATATACCAACTAGCCAGAAAGAACAGATACTTAAAAACGATTCCCGTGATAGTATGAAAATTGCCCGTTCTTTAAGAGCTAATGAACTCATTAGCATACATGTCCCATTCATTGAGACATTGGAAAACCGCACATTGATACGCACTCGAGACACAATGGTGAAGGATATGACTAGATTTAAACAGCGCATAAAAGCTTTGCTTTATTTTTATGGTATATCTTACCCTCCAGAATTTGAGAAATCAACCAGTCATTGGTCCAGACGTTTTCTTAAATGGTTAAAAGAGGAGGTATCACTTAATACAACGAATGGTAATGACGCCTTGTCATTACTCGTCAGGGAAGTAGAGCAACAAAGAGTTCTTTTATTGGAAATCAATAGAAAAATTCATAGTCTTGCTGTTTCTGAGAAATATGTGAAGGAGATAGAGTTAATAAGAAGCATTCCGGGAATTGGTTTAATTACAGGGCTTACTTTTTTGTCGGAGATAGAAGATATTGAACGATTCCACAATACAGACAAGTTAGCCGGTTTTGTAGGAATAATACCCACCTGTCATTCAAGTGGAGAGATTGAGAATTATGGAGAGATGACATTTAGAAAGAAAACGATTTTAAGAAAGTGTCTGATTGAAAGTTCCTGGATTGCAGTAAGAATAGATCCGGCATTGACAAGGTGTTTTTTACAACTCTGTAAAAGGATGGAGCCCAATAAAGCTATAATACGAATCGCAAGAAAACTATTAAACAGAATGTATTATGTTTTAAAAAAGAGACAAAAATATGAATGTGGAGTGGTTTAATGATAATGCCTATATAACTATCTTTCAAAATAAGAGTGATCGCTTAGTTTATCTTGCAGCTTAGCCTGCTTTAGCAGTTTGCGGCCTCTTCCTATTGAACTGAAAAAGGAAAATGTAGAAAACTGATAGTAATATCAGTTTAAACTACTGATAGAAGGTTGTTTATATAGGAGTTATTAATAAATAGAAAGTAAGGAAACAATCAATAGAGGTTTTCTTAGCCATATAGCGATATCTGTAACATGAAAGGGGAAACCATACAAGCCTCCCCTCCAAAAAAAAATAATGTTACAGTGTAACGCAGGAAATTTATTGCTGACAAGTTGCTCCTCAGCAGAGCTTGTTTCCTCTTCAACTCCCTGATTACAAAGCTAATAAAAAGTATAATAAATATTAATAATACTCTTATTATTTGGATTACAACATAGAAGATATAAAGTATAATAGAGATAGAAGCACATTCTATTATACTAATGGCTTTGATCTTAGATTGGATTTTCATATCTCTTTTGTGAATGGAAATAATGAAAGAAATATTTATGGTGGAAATTCAAATAAAATATCATATAGTGCAATTTTATTTCACTAAAGAAAGCTTACTTTGTAAATGCAAAACAAAACCGGTTTAGATTGCATTTGAATAAATTTTATTATTAATTTTGTAAAACATTAGAATTATGAAATCATTAGAAAATGTTGCAGGTTTGCAAGAAATGAATATTGAAGAAATGAATGAGATTAATGGAGGCGGATGGTCTGATTGGCTTACAGCTATTGATTACGGAATTCAAGGCGCAAGACTGTGGATTAAGTATCAATCTAAAACCCTAGCAAGTTTGGGATCAGATGCGCAATTTGCTGCTATGCAATATAATTAATAATATAATTGAGGTAGAATTAATTCTACCTCAATTGTGTTCTACAAATCTTCTCTTATGGTTAGTTTTAATACAAATACGATTTCAAATAAATTAAAGGATTTATCTTATCCTTATTTTATACTATTATTTACTTTTTTTTGCAAAATTAGTTCTGCACTTTTAGCGTACTCAGCTGTTGAAATGTCTAAAAAAATGGGGTATATTGTTAATTTTGACAATCAAAGTTGGCTTGATATCTTAATTTTTGGTATTTTATTTGCCCCTATAATTGAAACAATCATTTTTCAAGCTGGAATATATCATTTATTGAATACTATCCCTTTCTTCCGAGATTATAACAATAGAATAATACTTATCGGAGGATTATTTTTTGGACTCTCTCATGCATATAATATTATTTACATAATATCAGTTATACCGACAGGCATGTTACTTATGTATGTATATATAATACGACAAAAAAATAATGATGCCTTTTTAAGTGTATTTTTAATACATTTAATATGTAATATTATAGTACTATTATTAAAGTTAACAAATTAAATATTTCAAAGATCATGAACAAAATCAAAACAAAAGTAAGCCTTCGGTGAAATGCATCTTTTATCCTAATTGCTTTCTTTTTATTTTTGCCTAAAAACAAAGCATTATGATGACAAAAGAAGAAATAGCTTCCATAGTCCTTTATTGCAAAAATAATAATGTAAGCTTTAAGGACCGTTTAAGAGAATTAGGAATAACACCATGGCGTTTTTATGAGGCAAAAAGCAAGTATGCAAAAAACAATAATAATGAGTTATTAGAAATAGGGAATAAAGGTAATTTCATACCTTGTCCTGATCTTACCAGAAAATGTTCTCATGTAAAAAGAGCCCAAGATGAAAAAGTATGTAGTAATATAAATATTGAATTACAATCTGCAAACGGCACCATCATGAGAATACATGGCGAGCTTAACAACTCTCAACTCGAAAGTATCATCTTATCAGCCATAAATCATGTTTAGCCTCGGTGACAGTAACCGTTATCTGTTGTTCAGTGAACCGACGGATATGAGAAAGAGTTTCCATACATTAAGCGGACTTGTGACCAATATCATGGGTACAAATCCCCATAATGGTGATGTTTTTATTTTTATAAACAAGCATCGTAACCGCATCAAACTCCTTCATTGGGAACCAGGAGGTATGGTAATATACAGTAAAATGCTTGAAAGAGGAACCTTTGCACTTCCTGACCTGTCTTCTGTCACCTCTTCATCATATATCATGCAATGGCGTGATCTCGTGCTCTTGGTTGAAGGAATTATGGAAAAGGCAGATAGTCGTCAGAATCGTCTCATGCATCTGAGAAATATGCAGTTATAGTAGCAATTATATTTACATAAATTTGTCTAATTAGCTGATTATCATTATATTTGTTCCATATTAGAACACGATAATGACAGAAGCGGAAGTAATAGCCCTACAGCAAGAGAATGAACGTCTGAAGAACTTGGTAAACAGCCTTGAAAGTCAGCTTGCGTGGCTCCGTAAGAAAGTTTTTGGCAGTATGAGCGAGAAACACCTTCCGCTTAATCCTGATGAGCTTCAACTGAATTTGTTTCCCGAGCAGATGAGTGACGATCAGAAGGCAAGGCTTGAAGCTGAAGTCTCTGCAGAACAGAAGAACATAGACAAGATTATAGGTCGAACAAAGGAGAAACCTTCCAGAAAACCTCTTGATACATCCAAACTGCCAGTCAGGGAAGAGCATATATATCCGCAAGGAATAAACGCAGATGAATACAGTGAACTTACTCCTGAAATAAGCGATTCTCTTGAAAGAATACCAGCAATGGTATACATCAGAAGAATAATACGCCATAAGTATGTACTCAAATCTGATATACAGATAAAAAGTCCCGAAAGGAAAGCCTTTGAAATCGCTCCTATGCCGTTAGCTCCTGTTGACAAGTGCATTGCAGGCGCATCTGTCCTGACAGATATCATACTTGACAAGTTCATGTATCACCTTCCCTTTTACAGGGTCATTCAAAAGTACCGTGAAAGTTGCATTGTCTTCAATGACTCTACCATGAATGGTTGGTTCAGTGCCACATGCGAAAGGATAAAGCCACTGTATGACATTTTAAAGTCAGAGATACTCTCAAGTGAATATATCCAGGTTGATGAGAGTACGATTCCTGTGATTGACAATGAAAAACATCGTACGGTAAAGGGCTATATGTGGTGCGTGAGAGACGCATTGCATGGATCGGTATGCTTCAGCTATGACTTCGGTTCAAGAAGCAAGGCTACAGCACACAGACTTCTGCTTGGTTATCATGGAAATGTACAGGTTGATGGCTATAATGTATATGATGACTTTGAAAAGATTGAAGGTATAACACTCTATGGATGCTGGGCTCATGCACGACGTAAATTTGTAGAAGCCCTTGATGAGGATAATCAGAAAGCTACACAAGGTCTTGTATATATCAATAAGCTGTATCATATCGAGAGTGTAGCCGATGATATGAAACTGACAGCAGATCAGAGAAAAGACAAACGTAAGACTGAAGCATATCCAATTATCTGTGAGTTTGAAAAATGGCTTGGAGATACATGGTTGAAAGTACTTCCAGGCAGCAGAATGGGGAAAGCTATACAATATAATTATACACTCCTGCCACGTCTTGCCCGTTATGTAAATGAAGGAAGAATCAATATAGATAACAACCTTATCGAAAATGCAATAAGGCCTTTAGCCATCGGCAGGAAAAACTATCTTTTCTGTGGAAATGACGACTCAGCAGTACGTGCAGCAATAATTTATTCCTTAATAAGTTCCTGTAAGGCTGCCGGAGTTGATCCAAGAGAATGGATGACTGATATCTTAAGAAAATTACCTGTATACAAAGAATCAAAGATGGATATCAAGGAGCTATTACCAAGGAACTGGAAAAACAGGACTGATTCTTCAAATTGAAACCAACTCGAATAAAATAGTCCCAACTAGCATCAAGTTCTTCCAAGTTGAACAAACTTGATGCTAGTTGGGACTTATTTGTGATTATACGTACTTAACCGAAGGCTTACAAACAAAAGAACAGAAAAAAAAGATTATTACCATCGCAATCGGAATCATAATAACAATTATAGTCGGGTGGTTCATCATTGACATTTATAACGGAAAGAAAGATTTTGTTGATGGCTTCAATCAAGGTTATCAGGAAGGTCTAAAAATAAAATAAAACATGAAAAAGAAACTCTTTTTACTAATCGGATTAGCTTTAACAATATTACTTATTGTATGGGAATTCTACCTCTTCCCCAACTTCAAAGAAAAGATCGTTGAATGGGGAGATTACTTATTTATTATTCCAACGATTTTCTGTTATGCCTCGTTCTTCCTGAAACCCGAAAAAGTAAATCCATTGAGTATTATCTGTGGAAGTGCCTTTGGTGTGATAACATCAATAGCACTCGGCATTCATTTATCAGACAATATTTGGGTATATAAAGTTTGTGCAACCATTGCCGGAGCATTAATAACATGGGGGATAACCAGGAAGTTAAAATACAGCAAGGAAATGTAATGGGCTATCAGATATCTATTAAACACACAATTATCTTTTTGCTTTTTACAATCTGTGGATACACAAACACCCATGCACAATCAATTAGTATATCCGGCACAATAACTAATTCGGAGAAAGGAACAAAAGCATCTAGCATCAGCATCTTTACCAAACGCCCAAAGATTGGAACAATCTCCGACAGCAAAGGATATTTCAGAATCAGTCTCCCCTCTTCCTTTACAAACAAGTATTTGTACTTTACCGGAGTGGGATTCCAGAAAGACAGTGTACTTATTTCGGGTAGTACATCGGTAAATATAAAGATGCTACCCAAAACATATACGCTAAAAGAGATTTATATTATACCGGACAGTACGCTGCTTACTCTTTTGCGAAAGGCATATCTTAGAATACCCGAAAACTATCCCACAAAGCCATCATTAAATACAGGTTTTTACAGAGAAAGCATGCAAGATGAAAAATACCAGCAAGTATATCTTGCCGAAGCGATGCTCTCTATTTACAAGGATTCATATAATAAAAAGAGCGCTGAACCAGGGGAGGTAGAGATTCTGAAATCAAGAAAGAAAGAGCTCAGCAGCAGTGGACTTCTATATTATGGCGGGCCATTTATTCCTATAAATTGCGATGTCGTTTTGCAACGAAAAGATTATATTAATCCTCAGCATTTCAAAGCATACAAATATAAATTCAACGGCATAAAGGAATCTGAAGGAAACGAATTTTATGATATTTCTTATACCAGCGCAAAAAGTGATTCAACGGTGTTCAAAGGAAGAACGCTAATAGATAAACAAAACTTGGCTTATGTTTATTTTGAGAGAGATCTTGAGAATTATCAGACTACAAACCTTAGAATTAAAGGAATTGAGTTACATTCCAAAACAATCTATGAAAAGCAGAATGGCAAATATTACCTTAAGCAGTTCGGAGATAATGTTACCGAAAAGAATTTATTAAACGGGAAATATATTTATTCTACTATTGATTATATAACTACCGATGTAAAATTAGACTCTGTTAAACCTATACCTTTTGAAAGGAGGCTAGGATACTTTGAGCCGTTTATGCAAAAGACAGAAGATTACAATAAAAAAGGTTGGACAGACTATGATGAGCTAAACAATGCACTACCTCAAAAGAGTGAGCTCCAATTTTCAACGTCAACCGCAGAAGAAATTTTCAACATAAAAAGTCCTAAGAAGTTAGTATTTACAAATCAGTTACTAAAGATTCTGCTGAAACTAAACTTTGAGTATGGTTTGTCTTTTAATACCGTAAGCCTAAACAGTAACAATTATAGTTTTATCTTTAATCCAGGAGGTGAATTGCAACCGTTTACTATTAATAAGCAACAGTCTTCCAGAAAAGAAACAGTAGTTATTCAAAGTCTGATAGGATATCGTCTGAATAAAAATCTTAGTATCTTTATGAAAGGAACAGATGATTACTTTAACAGTGACATTTCATCGGATGAGCATTATTATGGCATTCAATTCAGAAAGAACTTAAAAAGTACCGGTCGCCCACTATTATTTGAACCTTCTATTGCTTACTGCTCAAAAGATTATTTCGTAAACCTGGGAACATACAGCAATCCTTCCGCATTCCATTTTGGGGGAGAAAAGATTGATGCAAACAAAATAGCATTTGCTTATGGATTGCAGCAAAAAACAATCGCCCCGCAAATTGCTTTTTCAAAAAGAATCAGCCGGTTTGCCTGTTTAAAGTTGTTTGGAACTTATAACATACCTCTTGACACAAAGAAAGCATTCAGAATAAAAGAGAAAAGCGGATTCTTTCTTTCCAGAAAGACTGCTACTACAAACTTCGAGAACAATCAGTTTATAATTAATAACAGCGAACAAAATATTTGGAATTCATTGAAAATAAATCGCTTTCAGATGGGATTTACAATCACTTTACTCTGACTAGTAATCAGAAACTATTAAATAGAACAATCACAGAAATAAAATAATCATCAAGATGAAGAATATCTTAAAAGTCTTTCTAATTCTTATATTTGGTATTCAGCACGCTGCTGGTCAAAACTTAAATTTAAGAGATTCATTGACAGGAAAGCCCATTTCATTTGCAAATATAGTTTCCAATGATGGAAAGCTAGTTGGTCTGTCAGATATTAATGGGATAGTAAACAAAGCGAAACTATTAAAAAGCTTAAAAGAAGAGAACGATATCCTGACCATACAGCACCTCTCTTACGAGAATTACAAGGTATCATCCATCCATTTAAAGAACATTAATACATTGAGAATGAACAAACGTCAGAATGTATTACCTGAAGTTATTGCAACACCTGAAAAGAATAAGACATACGACTACACAGCTCTTACCGGATACTATAGATGTTATCAATTAGAAGACAGTATTGCAAAATATTATAAAGACGGAATAGTGGAATTCTATCTTCCAAGAAATGGGAAGAATATTAAAAGAATTATATTAAATAATCGTTCCTTCCATAACAATGAATTAATTGCTGCACAAAAAGTCAGAAAATGTATGGTAAATATAAATGGAACCGTGATTCCTTATCTGGAGAAAGGCACAGCTTTGGATGAATTGGGGAATCAATATACTAGCAAAGAATATAAAGGGGAGCGATTGATTATAAAGTCCGATTCTGTGATTGGAGTTACCAGAATTGATAGCCTCACAGGACTTATAAATATTAACATTGATTTGATTGCTCCACAAAAAGAGGAAACTCATAGTTTATTCAATTACACCTCCAGAATAACTAATATTAATATCTCAGAAAACTATTTGAGCGGAGACATATCATCTATTTCGAAATCTGATCTGGAAAGCAGAAAAGAATATCGGAAGCTTTTCTTTAAACATAAGAAAGATAAAGCAGAAACAGCTATTGATATTATTTCAGAACTTTATATTGTAGATAAAAAGTATGTTACCAAAGAAGAATACAATGAGAGAAAGAAAGCGACCAATCAATCAAGTTATTCTTCTCTTTTTACTAATGAGTATTGGAACGATCTGACTATGCACAATATTTCTCAGTTAAGTGAACCTATTAAATTATTACTTGGCAATAAACTTATCAAAGAATAGCACCTAAAATACGCGAGCATCTCAGCGATAGCATTTGTAATCGAAAATTTTAATTCGTCGAAAATCAGGAAAGCTAAATTGAAAGTAATAGACAAGATTGTTTCAGTTGTTTAGTTGAAAGGTAGAAAAAACATGTATATTTGTAGCATAAACCTCCAAACAATGTACGAACAAGATTATATATTGAGATTGATTGAGAAATTCTTCAGTGAATTAAACAATTTCATACATGGAAAACCTTCTGAGAACAAGCTGGAACAGGAGAATCATCTAAGCAATCTATACAATGCTTATCTGCAAGCAGAACCATCTTTCTTTTACACCAGTGATGTAAAGACTATATTTACTTTTCTAAGTGAAAGATGCAATGAACAGGATTTACCTTTACAAATAGAAATTTTGTCCGAATTGTTATACCAAGATAGATTACTTAAGGAGGACAAAACACTAAGAGCTTCTCTATTAGAGAAAGCACTATTTTTCTTTACTTATCTAGAAGAAATAAGTGAAACATATTCTATGGAAAGAGAAGAGAAAATATCCTTTATCAGAAAAGAGCTCGAAACAAATAATCTTGGCTAAAATTTGAATTGTTAGCGACGCATTCAATACAGTAAATATACAAGCCAGCCAGGACTTCTCAAAGTCCTTCATCTTTCCCCAAATCAAAGCTTAATCATTCTTCTATACACCCGGATGTACAGACCTCCTACACCCGGATCTACCCTAAAGGTACACCCGGGTGGACACTCTTTTTGCACCCGGGTGGAGATACACACTTCCGAGCTATTTTCCTGTATAACAAGAACTTGTTTTGAAATAATAATGCCAGAAAAACAAAAGCGCTAGATTGCCAGATCACTGCTAGATCAATTTGAGTTGATCTAGCGGCTATATACTACTCATTTACAATCCATTAAATGGATACTGCTAGATCGCTAGATCATTTTCCTGTTTCTTATTTTTCTGAGAGAAAATCAGGGGGATAAGATTGCTTGTAGTATGGCAATATATAAAAAATTAACAGACTGTTTTAAGTTAAAAACAGCCTGTTGAAAACTTCCTGAAATATTTTTCTTAAAAAAAGTGGGGAATTGTGGAGAAATGTGTAATTTTACATTCTGAAACTATATAGCATACTTAATGGATCGATTTTTGGGCAATATTGAAGCCAAAGCAGATGTAAAAGGTCGCCTTTTTATCCCTGCTTTGTTCAGGAAACAGCTACAGGCTGCCTCTGAAGAAAGGCTGATTATGCGCAAAGACATCTTTCAGGACTGTTTGGTTCTTTACCCCGAAAGCGTTTGGAATGAAGAACTTAACGAATTACGCGGACGCCTCAATAAATGGAATCCAACCCACCAACAAGTATTCAGACAATTTGTCTCCGATGTAGAAATCATTACACCGGATAGTAACGGGCGGATACTTATTCCAAAACGTTATATGCAAATGGCTGGCATCACTACCGATGTAAGGTTTATTGGTGTGGACAATACCATTGAAATATGGGCGAAAGCAAAAGCGGATCAACCGTTTATGGATCCCGAAGAGTTCAGTCGGGAACTTGAAAAAGTAATGAACAATAAAGTAATTAACGAATAACAACCACCAACAACAGAATGAACGAAGAAATAACATACCATGTGCCAGTGCTCCTAAAAGAGAGTGTAGACGGGATGAACATCCAGCCTGAAGGGACGTATGTGGACGTAACCTTTGGCGGTGGCGGACATTCGAAAGAGATTTTAAGCCGATTAGGCGAGAATGGTAAATTACTGGGATTTGACCAGGATGAGGATGCGGAAAAGAATATTGTGAACGATAAACGTTTCATTTTTGTACGAAGCAACTTCCGTTACCTGCATAATTTCCTGCGTTATCATAACATTGAAGGTGTAGATTCCATCTTGGCCGACCTCGGTGTTTCTTCTCACCATTTTGATGATAGCGAGCGAGGATTCTCTTTCCGCTTTGACGGCAAACTGGATATGCGAATGAACAAGCGTGCTGGGATTACTGCCGCCGAAATGGTAAATACGTATGATGAAGAGCGACTGGCTAATATTTTTTATCTGTACGGTGAATTGAAAAACAGTCGTAAACTGGCTTCCGTCATAGTGAAAGCACGTGCCGAAAAACAGATTGAGACAATTGACGATTTCCTATCGGTAATCAAATATCTTTTTGGAAGAGAAAGAGAGAAAAAAGAACTAGCCAAAGTGTTCCAGGCTTTACGTATTGAAGTAAATCAGGAGATGGAAGCATTGAAAGATATGCTTATGGCGGCTACCGAGGCTTTAAAACCGGGAGGCAGATTAGTGGTTATCACTTATCATTCACTGGAAGACAGGATGGTGAAAAATATAATGAAGACGGGCAATGTGGAAGGCAAGCAGGATCAGGATTTCTTTGGGAATCTGAATACTCCTTTCAAGCTGGTTAACAACAAAGTAATTGTGCCCAACGAAAACGAGATTGCACGTAATCCACGCTCCAGAAGTGCGAAGCTCAGAATTGCAGAAAAGAAATAGGACTTATGAACGAAAACGAAGAAATTAAAACAGAACAGACTCGGGAGAAGAGCAGCCAAAAGGATGCTCAGGCTAATAGTATGTCTCTTAAAAGTATTCTGGGAGGAGATATTCTGGCTAACGACTTTTTCCGCCGCCAGACTAAATTGATGATTCTCATCATGGTTTTTGTTATTTTCTATATCAGCAACCGTTATTCCTGTCAGCAACAACTCATCGAGATTGACCGTTTGGAGCAGCAACTCACAGATATAAAATATGATGCACTGACACGCTCTTCCGAATTAATGGAGAAAAGCCGGCAATCAAGAATTGAAGAATATATATCTACTCAGGAAAGTGATTTGCAAACAGCCACTAATCCTCCATATTTAATAAAGGAATAAATCATGTCTGTTGATAAAAAAAGCATAATGACCCGTTACTTCTTCATCATATTACTGATGGGGCTGGTAGGCGTTGCTATCGTTGTGAAGGCCGGCATTGTTATGTTTGCCGAAAGGCAGTACTGGAAGGATGTAGCTGAACGTTTCGTAAAAGAGAATGTTATAGTACATCCCAGTCGAGGAAATATTATTTCCGCAGATGGAAGGCTGATGGCCAGCAGCTTGCCGGAATATAAAATTTATATGGACTTTAAAGCCGGAGGAGAAGAAAAAGACAGCCTGCTGCGTGACAGCATGAAAGTTATCTGTCAGGGGCTCCATAAAATATTTCCTGAGATGTCCGCTGCCCAATTCAAGGCTCATATACAGAAAGGAAGAAAAAAAGGCAGCAGAAGTTATCTGATTTATCCTAATCGTATTTCTTATATTCAATATAAAGAGGTAAAAAGATTACCAATCTTTAATATGGGTAAATACAAAGGTGGTTTTCATGAACTTGTTTTCAATCAGAGAAAAAAACCTTTTGGCTCATTAGCTACCCGCACACTGGGAGATGTCTTTGCTGACACTGCTCAAGGTGCTAAGAATGGGCTTGAACTTGCTTTTGATACTATTCTGAAAGGTAAGAATGGAATTACCCACCGACAGAAGGTAATGAATAAATACCTGAACATAACAGATGTTGCACCCTTGGACGGACTAGATCTTGTAACCACTATTGATGTAGGAATGCAGGATATTGCTGAAAAAGCGTTGATTGATAAATTGAAAGAGCTTGATGCAAATGTAGGTGTTGCCGTATTGATGGAGGTTGCAACTGGTGAGGTAAAAGCCGTTGTGAACATGACTAAATGTAAGGACGGCAATTATAGGGAAATAAGAAACAATGCTGTTTCGGACATGATGGAACCGGGTTCTACATTTAAAACAGCTTCTATAATGGTTGCATTGGAAGATGGCAAAATAACACCGGAAGATGGTGTAGATACAGGAAATGGCCAGAAATTAATGCATGGACGGGTTATGAAGGACCACAATTGGACTAGAGGGGGATATCAATATCTTACTGTTCCTCAAATATTAATGGTATCTTCAAACATTGGAGTTTCTACAATCATTGACAATGCATATTCCAATAATCCCGAGAAATTTATTAAAGGGCTTTACAGAGTAGGTATCAATGCCAACCTTCACATTCCAATAAAAGGAGCAGGAAGAGCTTATATCCGTATGCCCAACAAGAACAATTGGTCAAATACTGCTTTGCCATGGATGTCCATTGGTTACGAATGTCAGATTCCTCCTATCAATACGCTGGCTTTCTATAATGCCATTGCCAACAATGGTGTGATGGTAGCTCCTAAATTTGTAAAAGGGGTAATGAAGAACGGCGAAATGGTACAGGAATTTCCAACAGAAGTAATTAAACAATCAATCTGTTCTGAGCGCACATTAAAACAGATTCAATCTATTTTACAGCGGGTGGTAAGCGAAGGACTTGCTAAGCCTGCAGGCTCAAAACAATTCCATGTTTCGGGAAAGACAGGAACGGCTCAGATTTCTCAGGGAAGTGGCGGATATAAATCAGGAAGAGTAAACTACCTTGTTAGTTTCTGCGGATACTTCCCATCTGAAGCACCAAAGTACAGCTGCATTGTAGCAATACAAAAATCAGGGCTACCTGCATCCGGCGGTTTGATGGCGGGTAGTGTGTTTAGTAAAATTGCAGAAAGGGTGTATGCAAAGAACCTGAGTACGGACTTATCTCTAGCTGTTGATTCTAACTCTGTGGTGATTCCAAATGTGAAGTCTGGAGAAGTAAATGAGACAAAATATGTGCTTGACGCACTAAAGATACAAAACCGTGAACAGTTCACGCCTATTTCTTACGGCAAAAAAATATGGGGAACTGCTCAGCAAAGTTCGAATGCCATATTAATTACGGAAAAAATAGCTACCCGGAATTTTATGCCTGGTGTTATAGGGATGGGAGCCAAAGATGCCGTATATTTGTTGGAAAGTAAAGGGCTAAAGGTATCTATGTCAGGAATAGGCAAGGTACAGTCTCAAAGCATTTCTCAAGGAACACGGATTGTTAAAGGACAAACAGTAACCATACAATTGAATTAATAAATATATGAAACTAGATCAAGTAATTAAGAATATACAAGTGATTAATCAGATTGGTCACTCTGATATTGAACTTACAGGAATTAATTCTGATTCAAGAAAAGTTGAGGCAGGACATCTTTTTGTAGCCGTTAAGGGTACACAGGCTGACGGGCACAATTATATCCCAACAGCCATTGAAAAAGGAGCTGTTGCTGTTTTGTGTGAGGATCTGCCTGCAAAGTTATCTGAAAAAGTCACTTATATTCAGGTGAAAGATACTGAGGATGCCGTGGGTAAGGCAGCAACTGCATATTATGGCGACCCTACTTCAAAACTGGAATTGGTTGGCGTAACCGGAACAAATGGAAAAACAACTATTGCCACCTTATTATATGACACGTTCCGCTATTTTGGCTATAAGGTAGGATTACTATCTACCGTGTGCAACTACATTGATAACGAGGCAGTACCGGCAACACATACTACCCCCGACCCTATCAGCTTAAATGAATTATTAGGAAGAATGGCTGATGCTGGTTGCAAATATGTATTCATGGAAGTTAGTTCTCACTCCATTGCACAAAAAAGAATCAGCGGCCTGCGTTATTCCGGTGGTATTTTCACTAACCTGACAAGAGATCACTTAGATTATCATAAAACAGTTGAAAACTACCTGAAGGCTAAAAAGAAATTCTTTGATGATCTTCCTAAGGATGCATTTGCACTGACTAACGTGGATGATAAGAACGGTATGGTGATGTTGCAAAACACCAAAGCAAAAACATATACTTACTCATTAAGAAGCCTTTGCGACTTTAAAGGTAGGATTCTTGAAGATCACTTTGAAGGAATGCTGCTCAATTTCAATGATAAAGAGCTTGCTGTGCAGTTTATCGGTAAGTTTAACGCATCTAACTTATTAGCTGTATTCGGTGCTGCTACTCTGTTGGGCAAAAAAGAAGAAGACGTTTTGGTGGCACTTAGCACACTTCACCCTGTTGCTGGTCGTTTTGATTCATTACGTTCTCCACAAGGATACACTGCTATTGTTGATTATGCCCACACTCCTGATGCATTGGTAAATGTATTAACTGCTATTCAGGAAATACTGGAAGGTAAAGGTAAAATAATAACAGTCGTTGGCGCCGGAGGAAATCGTGATAAAGGCAAGCGTCCTATCATGGCTCAGGAATCAGTTAAGGGAAGTGACAAAGTAATCATTACATCTGATAATCCTCGCAACGAGGAACCACAAGATATTATTAATGATATGCTGGCCGGCTTAAATGCTGAAGAACGTAAGAACGTAATCACCATTGCCGACCGTAAAGAGGCTATTCGCACAGCTTGCATGCTGGCACAGCCCGGAGACGTTATTTTGGTTGCAGGAAAAGGTCACGAAAATTATCAGGAAATTAAAGGAGTGAAACATCACTTCGATGATAAGGAAGTACTTAGAGAAATTTTCGGGAACTAATTACATAATACATTAAAAACTTATGTTATACTATTTATTTGAATATCTACATAAATTCGGCTTCCCTGGGGCGGGTGTATTTGGTTACATTTCTTTCCGGGCATTGATGGCCATTATACTATCATTACTCATCTCTTCTATTTTTGGTAATAAGTTTATTGACGTTCTGAAACGCAAACAAATTGCCGAAACACAAAGAGAAGCAAGCATTGATCCTTTTGGTGTCAATAAAGTGGGAGTTCCAAGTATGGGTGGTGTCATCATTATTGTAGCCATTTTAGTTCCTTGCCTTTTGCTGGGAAGATTGAATAATGTCTATATGATCTTGATGTTGGTAACAACCGTATGGCTGGGAGCACTTGGATTTATGGACGACTATATTAAGATATTCAAGAAAGATAAAGAAGGTCTTCACGGTAAATTCAAAATCATCGGACAGGTAGGTTTGGGGCTAATTGTAGGACTTACGCTCTATTACAGTCCGCAAGTGGTAATCCGCGAAAATATTGAGATTAAACAGGGAAAACAAATTGTAGATGTAATACATGCCAGAAGAGACATAAAATCAACTCAGACTACTATACCTTTCTTCAAAGAGAATAACTTTGACTATGCTGACTTGGTCGGTTTTTTGGGAGAAAATGCACAAAAAGCAGGGTGGATTATATTTGTGATTGTAACAATACTAGTTGTAACGGCAGTTTCTAACGGAGCTAATCTTAATGACGGAATGGATGGGATGGCTGCGGGAAACTCTGCAATTATAGGGCTCACACTGGGAATACTGGCCTATGTGTCCAGTCACCTGGAGTATGCCGGCTATCTGAATATCATGTATATTCCAAAAAGTGAGGAACTCGTTATTTTTATTTGTGCCTTTATCGGTGCATTAATTGGATTTCTTTGGTACAATGCCTACCCGGCACAAGTATTTATGGGAGATACAGGTAGTTTGACCATTGGAGGTATTATTGCCGTATTCGCCATAATTATTCACAAGGAGTTATTAATTCCTATTTTATGTGGTATCTTCCTCGTTGAAAATTTATCTGTGATACTTCAGGTGCAATATTTCAAAATCGGAAAGAAAAAAGGAGTTCGCCAACGAATCTTTAAGCGTACTCCAATACACGACCATTTCCGTACAACAACGTCTCAACTTGAAACTAACTGTACATACAAGTTCACGAAGCCAACTAATGTATATCACGAATCAAAGATTACCGTGCGATTCTGGATTGTTACTATTTTATTGGCTGCAATTACTATTATAACTTTAAAGATAAGATAAATATGTCTAAAAGAATTGTCATATTAGGAGCAGGAGAAAGTGGAGCAGGTGCTGCCGTTTTAGCAAAGAAGGAAGGGTTCGATGTTTTTGTGTCGGATATGTCTATCATTAAAGACCAGTATAAAGAGCTTTTAGACTCAAAGGGAATCCAATGGGAAGAAGGACATCATACCGAAGAACTCATTCTGAATGCTGATGAGATCATTAAAAGTCCTGGAATTCCAAATGATGCTCCGCTAATTCTGAAACTCAAAGAAAAAGGGACTCCCATCATATCTGAAATAGAGTTTGCAGGAAGATATACCAATGCAAAAATGATTTGTATAACTGGGAGTAATGGTAAAACCACTACTACTTCATTGATTTATCATATCTTTAAAAGTGCGGGGTTGAATGTTGGACTTGCAGGTAATATCGGACAGAGTCTGGCTCTTCAGGTAGCTGAATGCGATTATGACTATTATATTATCGAGCTAAGTAGTTTCCAGTTAGATAATATGTATCAGTTTAGGGCAAATATTGCTATTTTGATGAATATTACTCCTGACCATCTGGACCGTTATGATCATAATATGCAGAATTATATTGATTCAAAGTTCCGCATCACACAAAACCAGACAGATGAAGATGCCTTTATCTATTGGAACGATGATCCTATCATACAGGAAGAATTAAAAAAACATGGCATTCATGCTCATCTATATCCTTTTTCTGTAGAAAAAGAGGAAGGGGTAAAAGCGTATGTTGACAAAGATAAAGTTGTATTTAGCGAACCTATCACTTTCAACATGGAACAAGAAGAGCTATCTCTGACAGGAACACATAATCTTTATAACTCCATGGCAGCAGGTATTTCAGCAAATCTTGCCGGAATCAGAAAAGAATATATCCGAACTGCACTGAGTGACTTTAAGGAAGTGGAGCACCGTTTGGAAAAAGTGGCCCGTGTACGAGGCATTGATTTTATCAATGACTCTAAAGCTACCAATGTAAACTCTTGCTGGTACGCTCTGGAAAGTATGAAAACCAAGACAGTTCTGATACTTGGGGGAAAAGATAAAGGAAATGATTATACTGAGATAGAGCAACTCGTGAAAGATAAAGTATCGGCTTTAGTTTTTCTTGGAGTAGATAATTCCAAACTTCATGCTTTCTTTGATGGAAAAGTAGAAAAGATTGTGGATTGTAATTCTATGAAAGATGCCGTAGACCAAGCATATAAATTGGCTCAAAAAGGAGAAACAGTTTTATTGTCTCCTTGTTGCGCCAGCTTCGACTTATTTAAAAGCTACGAAGACCGGGGTCATCAATTTAAAGAATGCGTCAAGAACTTATAATTTAGTATATGGATCTGCTAAAAAACTTATTCAAAGGAGACAAAGTAATCTGGATTATATTCCTCTTCCTTTGTGTGATCTCTGTTATTGAGGTTTTCAGTGCTGCAAGCACATTAACCTACAAAACGGGAGATCATTGGGGGCCTATTACTCAGCACACAGTTATTATGCTAGTAGGTGTGCTGGTGGTATGGATTACCCATAAAGTTAATTACAGATACTTCCAGGTTATTCCGGTTTTCTTGTTGCCATTATCAGCAACCCTGCTACTTTTTGTGGTAGTTATGGGACGTATGACCAATGGTGCTGCCCGCTGGATGAGTATTTTTGGTCTGCAATTTCAACCCTCTGAACTCGCTAAAATGGCTGTTATTATAGCTGTGTCTTTTATTTTAGCAAAAAATCAGGAAGAAGATGGGGCTAACCCAAAAGCCTTTAAATATGTCATGTGGATAACAGGAGGAATCTGTGCATTAATTGCACCAGAAAACTTGTCTACCGCCGGCTTGCTTTTCGGAGTTGTATTCCTGATGATGGTTATTGGCAGAATTCCATTCAGAAAGCTGGCTGTATTAGTGGGAAGTATTTTAGCTATATTAATTTTGGCAGTTGGTGCTACCATGCTTGTTCCCGATAAAGCTGACGATGGCGTTCTTCACCGTATGAGTACATGGAAGAATCGTATTATTGGTTTTGCAACACCAAAGAAGGATATTCCGGCAGCAAAGTTTGATATTGATAAGGATGCCCAGGTGGCCCATGCCAATATTGCTATTGCAACAAGTAATATTATTGGAAAAATGCCTGGAAATAGTATTGAACGTGATTTCCTTTCTCAGGCATTCTCTGATTTTATATTTGCCATTATTATTGAAGAGCTTGGTTTGGTAGGTGGAGGATTTGTTGTTATTCTGTATATCTGGTTGCTGATAAGAGCCGGTAGAATAGCTCAAAAAGCGAAAGGAAATTTCGCAACCTTCCTTGTCATGGGAATATCTTTAATGCTGGTTTCTCAGGCTATAATAAATATGTGTGTAGCAGTAGGACTTTTCCCTGTTACAGGGCAACCTCTCCCTCTTATTAGTAAGGGAGGAACATCAACTCTTATTAATTGCGTATATGTTGGCATGATATTGAGTGTGAGCCGTTATACTGCCAAACTCGAGGAGAATGAGATTAGCAATGCAAAAACTGAAGATACAAGCATAAATAAGAATGAGATTATAGCCGAAGAAAGTTTGGCATAAAAGAAGAATTAAAAAAAAGTTTTATTCATATATTTGTTGGATAATCAACAATATTGAGATTATGGAAGAGAAATTAAGAATAATAATTAGCGGAGGAGGAACGGGAGGACATATCTTTCCGGCTGTATCTATAGCCAATGCAATCAAGGAACAGCATCCTGAAGCAGAAATTCTCTTTGTTGGTGCTGAAGGAAGAATGGAAATGCAACGGGTTCCCGCCGCTGGATATGAAATAAAAGGTCTACCTATTTGTGGGTTCGACCGCAAAAACTTGCTTAATAATTTTGCTGTTCTTTGTAAATTAGCAAAAAGTCAGCTCAAAGCATATAGCATTATCAAACAATTTAAGCCTCATGCCGCTGTAGGTGTAGGTGGATATGCAAGTGGACCAACTTTGAAAATGGCAGGAATGATGGGAATACCAACTCTTATTCAGGAACAAAATTCTTATGCCGGCGTTACAAACAAATTATTGGCTAAGAAAGCAAAGAAAATATGCGTTGCCTATGACGGCATGGACAGATTCTTCCCAAAAGATAAGATTATATTAACCGGAAATCCTGTTCGCCAAGGACTTATAAATAATAAAATCACCCATGAAGAAGGCATCAACTTCTTTAATCTGGATCCATCAAAGAAAACAATTCTGGTTATTGGAGGAAGTTTAGGAGCACGTACCATCAATCAATGCATCATGAAGAATCTAAAGAAAATAAAGGATTCGGATGTGCAGTTTGTATGGCAAACAGGTAAGATATATTATGAACAAGCTTTGCAGAAAGTAGAAAAGGCTGGTAAGCTTCCACTATTCGTTACTGATTTCATATCAAGTATGGAGCATGCCTATGCTGCCGCAGATTTGGTAATTTCACGTGCTGGAGCCGGCTCCATCTCAGAATTCTGTTTGCTTGGCAAACCGGTAATTCTGGTTCCATCACCAAATGTTGCTGAAGATCATCAGACCAAGAATGCTCTGGCTTTAGTTGACAAATCGGCAGCATTATATGTGAAGGACAGCGAAGCCGAAGATCAGTTAGTGGAAATTGCACTTAAAACTATTCACCAGGATAATATAGTAAAGGATCTTAGTGTAAACATAAAAAAGCTTGCTTTCCCCAACTCGGCAAGTATAATAGCAGAAGAAGTTTATAAGTTGGCAAATGAATACAGACATAAAAATGGAAATTAACCAAATTAAATCCGTCTACTTTATAGGTGCCGGCGGTATAGGTATGAGCGCATTGGTTCGTTACTTCCTTTCTAAAGGAAAGAATGTAGCAGGCTATGACCGTACACCAAGTGAACTTACAGAAAAACTTATTGAAGAAGGAGCTAAAATTCATTATTCAGAAGACATAAAACTAATTCCAGAAGAGTGTTTGGACAAGAATTCAACATTGGTTGTCCTTACTCCTGCTATTCCAAAAGAACATGTGGAACTAAACTTCTTTATTAATGGAAATTTTGAGATTCAGAAGCGTGCTCAGGTTTTAGGAACAATAACCAAAGCCAGTAAAGGATTGTGCGTGGCAGGAACACACGGAAAAACAACAACCTCTACAATGACTGCACACATCCTGCACCAATCGGAGGTAGAATGTACTGCTTTCCTGGGCGGAATAGCAAAAAACTATCAAAGCAATCTTATTCTTTCTGAGAAAAGTGATTTTACTGTAATTGAAGCTGATGAGTTCGACCGTTCATTTCATTGGTTGCTACCATATATGTCAGTCATCACCTCTACCGATCCTGATCATTTAGATATTTACGGAACTGAAGAAGCTTATTTGCAAAGTTTTGAAAAATACACCACACTGATTCAGCCAGGTGGATGCCTCATTATCCGCAAGGGAATATCTTTACAACCCAAAGTACAGGAAGGCGTTAAGGTCTATACTTATTCTAAAGATGAAGGTGATTTTCACGCTGAAAACATTCGCATAGGAAACGGAGAGATCTTCTTTGATTTTGTAACTCCTGAAGAGGTGATCAAGGATATTCAGTTAGGCGTACCTGTAAGTATTAACATAGAAAACGGAGTAGCTGCAATGGCTCTATGCTGGCTTAACGGAGTTACAGCAGAAGAAATAAAAAGAGGGATGGCTAGTTTCCAAGGTGTAGACAGACGTTTTGATTTTAAGATCAAGAATGATAAAGTAGTCTATCTAAGCGACTATGCACACCATCCGTCCGAAATTAAACAAAGCATAATCTCTATACGTGACTTGTATCAGGATAAGAAGATAACCGGAGTATTCCAGCCTCACTTATATACCCGTACACGTGATTTCTATAAAGATTTTGCCGATAGTCTGTCATTGCTTGACGAAGTCATCCTACTTGACATCTATCCTGCCAGAGAGCTCCCTATTCCAGGGGTTAGCAGTAAACTGATTTATGATAATCTTCGTGAAGGAATGGAGAAAAGCATGTGCTCGAAGGAAAATATATTAGATGTATTAAAAGAAAAAAAGATAGAAGTGCTTATAACACTTGGTGCCGGTGATATTGAAGACTATGCTGCTGACATTCAAAAATTACTAAATAACAGATGATAAAAAAAATTCTGCTTCTGATTGCTTTACTACTTGTAATCGCCTATCTAGTTACAGCGGTTACTGTTTTCAATAACAGATCTGACAATCAGACTTGTAAGGATATTGAATTGATCATTAAGGATAGCGTCAATGCAGGATTTATAAACAAAAATGAAATTACCTCTTTACTGAAAAATGAAGGCATCTACCCAGTAGGGGAAAAGATGAACCGGATTCAGACCAGAAAGCTGGAAAGGAAACTATCTAAACACCCTTTGATAGAAAAAGCTGAATGTTATAAAACTCCTGGAGGGAGTATCTGTATTGAGATTTACCAACGGCTTCCTATCCTACGGGTAATGAATAACAAAGGAGAAAGTTTTTATCTGGATAATCAGGGAAAAATTATTCCTTCGGAAGCAAAGTGCACCGCTCATTTGGCTATTGTTACCGGATATGCAGAAAAGTCATTTGCAATGAGGAATTTATATAAGTTTGGTGTATTTTTGCAGAATGATAAGTTTTGGAATGCACAGATTGAACAGATAAATGTCACACCAGCAAGAGAAATTGAGTTAGTTCCCCGAGTTGGAGATCATGTTGTGTTCCTTGGAAGAATTGACAGCTTTGAGAATAAACTGGCAAGACTGAAAATATTTTATGAGAAAGCTCTGAATAAAGTAGGATGGAACAAATATGTACGTATCAATCTAGAGTTTAGCAACCAAATAATTTGTACTAAGAAAGAAGATACTAGCACCAAAATAGAAGCAACTAATAAGCCTGCTGAAACAACCAATGAGAAAAAGGAGGAAAAAAAATCCCCTAAATTGGAAAATTAGCATTCAATAAATTAGAATAATATGGCAGAAACAGATTTTATCGTAGCTATAGAGCTGGGATCATCCAAGATAACCGGTATAGCAGGGAGAAAAGAAAGTGATGGAAATATTCAGATCCTTGCTTATGTCAAGGAAGAATCATCTTCATTCATCAGAAAGGGAGTGATCTATAACATAGATAAAACAGCTCAAAGCCTGACCTCTATCATTAATAAGTTAGAGGGTGTATTACATAATTCCATTTCAAAAGTATATGTTGGTATCGGCGGACAATCAATCCGTACGGTAAAAAATATAGTAAACCGTCATTTAGCAAATGAAGAAATTATCACGCAAGAATTAGTTGATTCCATCATCGATGAGAATATTCAAATTCCGCTGGTAGATCTGGATATTCTAGATGTGATTCCACAAGAATACAAGATAGGGATCAATCTACAGGCTGATCCTGTGGGTGTGCTTGGCAGTAACATCGAAGGGCGGTTCCTTAATATTGTAGCTCGTTCGTCGGTTAAAAAGAATCTGCAAAGATGCTTTGAGCTTGCCAAGATAGATGTGGCCGATTTTTTCATTTCACCTCTGGCAACAGCAGATGTAATCCTCACCGACAGTGAAAAGCGTACCGGCTGCGTATTAGTAGACTTTGGTGCTGATACAACAACCATCGCTGTCTACAAAAGTAATATTCTTCGTTACCTTTCTGTACTCCCATTGGGAGGCAACAATATTACCCGTGATATTTGTGCATTGCAAATAGAAGAAGAAGAAGCTGAAAACCTAAAAGTAAAGTACGGCAATGCTATTCATGAAGCAATTGATGAAGAATCACCTAAGAATTATCAGTTGAATGATGAGAAACGCACTGTTGATCGAAAGGTATTAAATGAGATCATTGAAGCTAGGGTAGAAGAAATTATTGCTAATGTATGGAATCAGATTGAGACTTCCGGTTATCAGGGTGATTTAATGGCTGGAATAGTAATTACCGGCGGTGGTTCAAATCTAAAGAATCTGGATGAAGCTATTAGAAGCAGAACTAAAATAAGTAATATAAAAATAGCTAAGTTTGTTCGTAACGGAGTAAGAGCAGAGGGACCCGATTTATTAAAAAGGGATGGAACTCAAAATACAATTATAGGTATACTAAATGCAGGAAGAGAAAACTGCTGTTTAATTGAAACCCCTAAACCAGTTGAGATTCCTGCAAAAACAGAGATTCCTCAGGAGCAAAATCTTTTCGCATATGATGATACAGAAGAAGAAGATAAGAACAGAACAGAAGAGGAAAGAGCAAGAAGAGAAGAAGAGAGGTTGAGAAGAGAGGATGAAAGAAGAAAAAGAGAAGAGGAAGAGAGAGAACGAAAAAGGCTGGATAAAGAGCGAAAGAAAAAAGAAAAAGAGGAAAAAGAAAGAATAAAGAGAGAGAAAGGTCCTGGTAAATTTAAAACAATGTTTGAGAAATTTACAACAGACATTTTCAGCGATGATGAAGAAAAATAAGATTAGCAATATAGTAATTACATCACATAAATAACAGATAGTTATGACAGACGAGATAATGCCATTTGAATTCCCAACAGACACCCCGAGTATAATTAAGGTGATCGGTGTGGGCGGCGGCGGCGGAAATGCTGTTAATCACATGTACAAAGAAGGTATACATGATGTAACATTCGTTCTGTGCAACACAGATAACCAAGCTCTTGCAGAATCTCCGGTTCCTATTAAGCTGCAACTGGGACGTTCCATCACCGAAGGCCTTGGAGCAGGCAACAGGCCTGAACGCGCCTCTGCTGCTGCAGAAGAAAGTATCGAGGATATTAAAACTCTTCTGAGCGATGGTACCAAAATGGTTTTTATTACGGCTGGTATGGGTGGAGGAACCGGAACAGGTGCTGCACCTGTCATTGCAAAAACAGCTAAAGAGATGGATATCCTTACCGTTGGTATAGTAACCATTCCTTTCCTTTTCGAAGGAGAAAAGAAAATTATCCAGGCTCTTGATGGTGTGGAACAAATAAGCAAACATGTTGATGCCTTGCTTGTTATCAACAACGAACGTTTAAGAGAGATCTATTCAGATCTTACCTTTATGAATGCGTTCGGCAAAGCTGATGATACTCTTTCAATAGCAGCAAAAAGTATTGCTGAGATTATTACGATGCGAGGTAAAGTTAATCTTGACTTTGCTGATGTGAATACAATTCTTAAAAATGGTGGAGTTGCCATAATGAGTACCGGTTTGGGCGAAGGAGAGAATCGTGTAAGCAAAGCTATAGAGGATGCTCTTCACTCTCCATTACTGAATAACAATGACATCTTTAACGCGAAGAAAGTCTTACTCAACGTTTCTTTCTGTGAACAGTCAGAACTGATGATGGAAGAGATGAACGAAGTACATGAATTCATGAGCAAGTTCGATAAAGGCGTGGAAGTTATCTGGGGAGTTGCAGTAGATGATGCCTTGGAGAACAAAGTGAAGATTACTGTTCTGGCTACCGGTTTCGGCATGACTAACATTCCGGGCATGGACGATGTAATTAGCAAAAGAACAAAAGAAGAAGAAGAACGCCTGGCACAGCTGGAAGAAAAAGAGGAAGAAAATCGTCGACGTATTGTGATCGCTTATGGAGAGGAAGCTCTTAAGGGAGGTGCAAAAGCACATAGAAGACGTCGTCACATCTATCTTTTCAATCCAGAAGATTTAGATAATGAAGAAATTATCTCAGCCGTAGAAACTTCACCTACCTATCAGCGCGATAAAGCCACATTAGAAAAGATCAAGGCCAAAGCTGTAGTAAATGAAACTATGACTATTCCAGATAAGGAAGATGGCAGTAATATTATAAGTTTTAATTAAAAAAGATATATTATGGATTTATTTGAAAGAGTCAGCGAAGATATCAAACAGGCTATGAAAGCCAAAGATAAAGTGAGCCTGGAAGCACTTAGAAACGTGAAGAAATATTTTATTGAAGCGAAAACGGCTCCGGGGGCAAACGATATTTTAACTGACGAAGCTGGACTAAAAATCATCCAGAAGTTGGTAAAACAAGGAAAAGATTCTGCTGAAATCTTTATTGGCCAAAACCGCCAGGATCTAGCAGATGTAGAATTGGCTCAGGTTAAGGTTATGGAAGTTTATCTCCCTAAGCAAATGAGCCCGGAAGAGCTGGAAGTTGCTATCAAAGCTATTATTGCAGAGACAGGAGCTAGTAGCGCCAAAGATATGGGAAAAGTAATGGGTGTAGCATCTAAGAAACTTGCAGGACTAGCCGAAGGACGTGCTATCTCAACTCTTGTTAAGGAATTGCTGGCATAATACCCCAACTTATCAAAATAAAAGCTCCCTTATGTGTGCTCTATCGAGAATACGCATAAGGGAGCTTTTGGTTTTCTATCTAATCAAATAACTCTTTTAAAATATCGATTGATTTCAATGTCGGGAACTCAGGCAAATGAAGTCGGTAATATTCAATTATAATAGCCAGACAGCGGCTACGCTCTACCCTACTCATCGCAAAAAGATGCATGGTATCATAGTTCATACGCATGATCTGAACCAATCTGGATGCCTCTTCGGGTTTGATAAATGAATTGTGAAAGGGCTTCTTTGCTATGAAACAAGCATTCAGCAAATCAAAATAGTCTCCATTATGATAATCCTCCAAATTGGGATAAAGCCCCAGGAAGCGGGAAAGCCGCATGAGAAAGACTAAATGGAAATTGACATAACCTCTCTCTTGTTCGTCCAACCATTGAATAGAATAAACCAAATAAGCAAATAAAGGAGGATTTGTCGCCTCTTCACGAACCGCACGATAAAGAAACTCTGCAATAAAAAGAGCAATGGCAGATTTATAAGGATTATATGGTAGTGAAGAGAATGGATAATAAGATTTAGCCTCCTTTACACGATGAAGATTTGAAGTAGGACGAAATTCAGCTTCCAGTTCAATAATAGAAAGAGGCTGAAAGAGCACAGATTTTACAGCTGATTTCTTAGAGCGAGGAAGCTTTACCAGAAAAGAAGCTCGCCCGGATAACTCATTATAGATATCCACAATGTTAGAAGTATCATTGCATTTTATAGAATGAAGAACAATTCCTATGGTTTTTTGTAGCATAATTGACTTCCGCCTCTTACTTTTAGTTTTGAAAAACAAAGCTACAAAAAAAGAGTATAACCACAAATTTATAGTTTGGATATAATCGTGGAGAAAAAAAACTAAAAAAAAATGCATCATTTATTCCATTGATAATCAATCAGTAGAACATCAAAAAGGAATAAAGTGAGCAAAATCACTAAAACTTTTTTGCAGGAATATTTTGCTATTTCAAAAACATCCCTTATCTTTGCACCGCAATCAGGAAATATAACGATTGTAAAACAGAAATGTTTGACCACAATGGCCCGTTCGTCTATCGGTTAGGACGTTAGATTTTCATTCTAGAAAGGGGGGTTCGACTCCCCCACGGGCTACAAAGTAAAAATATAAATTCAACGAATTAATAAAGATTAGTCGAAAAAATGGCAAATCACAAATCATCAATCAAGAGAATCAGACAAGCTGAGACAAAAAGACTTCACAACAGATACTATGGTAAAACCATGAGAAATTCTGTTAGAAAGCTTCGCTCTACTTCTGATAAATCAGAAGCTACAGCTATGTATCCTGGTATTACTAAAATGTTAGATAAGTTAGCAAAGACAAACGTTATTCACAAGAATAAAGCTAGTAACTTAAAGTCTAAATTGGCTGTTTACATTAACAAGCTTGCTTAATACAAAGAATTAAAAGAACATTCTTTAATATATTAAGGTCGGATTATTTAATCCGGCCTTTTGTGTTTGCACTTATGTCAGGTAAGGCTAGATAAAAAAGCGTAACGAGGTGAAAATTAGGCAAATTAAAGTGGATGAAACCAATTAAATTCACTATATTTGCTTTGTTTAAATAATTACATATTAAATATGACTGAAGAACAAATAGCGAATAATGATTCAATGTATTCCGCGGATAGTATTCAGGTACTAGAAGGGCTGGAAGCTGTTAGAAAGCGCCCTGCGATGTACATTGGAGATACTGGTTTAAAAGGTTTGCACCATTTAGTATATGAGGTTGTTGATAACTCAATCGACGAAGCCTTAGCCGGCTATTGTGACCACATAGAAGTTAGCATTAACGAAGACAACTCAATCACCGTTCAAGATAATGGTCGTGGTATCCCGGTTGATTTTCATGAAAAAGAACAGAAATCAGCACTAGAAGTTGTTATGACTGTGCTCCATGCCGGTGGTAAGTTCGATAAAGGCTCTTACAAGGTATCCGGTGGTTTGCACGGTGTAGGCGTATCCTGCGTAAATGCTCTTTCTACCCTACTGATTGCTCAGGTTGCAAGAAACGGAAAACTCTACCAACAAGAATACAACTGTGGTGCCCCAAAAGAGGCTGTCAAGGTTGTAGGAACAACAGACAAAACAGGAACACAGGTAACGTTCCATCCAGATGGATCCATCTTTACTATAACTGAATATAAATATGATATTCTTGCTACTCGTATGCGAGAACTTGCATATCTGAATGCAGGACTTACTATCACGCTGACCGACCTTCGTGTAAAGAACGAAGCAGGAGAATTCAAAAAGGAAACTTTCCATTCCATAGAAGGTTTGAAAGAGTTTGTTCGGTTTGTAGATTCCTCACGTGAAAAGCTCATCAATGATGTTATCTACATCAACACTGAAAAACAAGGTACTCCTGTAGAAGTAGCAATCGTTTATAACACTTCCTATACAGAGAATATCCACTCGTATGTAAACAATATCAATACAATAGAAGGTGGTACTCACCTTGCCGGTTTCCGCCGTGCGCTGACTCGTACGTTGAAGAAATACGCTGAAGATTCCAAACTATTGGAAAAACTAAAGGTTGAAATCTCAGGAGACGACTTCCGTGAAGGATTAACTGCCGTTATTTCTATCAAAGTACAAGAGCCTCAGTTCGAAGGACAAACCAAGACTAAGTTAGGTAATAACGAAGTAATGGGTGCCGTAGATCAGGCTGTGGGTGAAGCTCTGAATAATTATCTTGAAGAGCATCCAAAAGAAGCCAAGATGATTGTAGACAAAGTTATTCTGGCCGCTACTGCACGTCATGCAGCTCGTAAAGCGCGTGAAATGGTACAACGCAAATCACCTCTGTCTGGTGGTGGACTTCCAGGAAAACTAGCCGATTGTTCTGATAAGGATCCTGATAAGTGTGAGATCTTCCTTGTCGAGGGAGATTCTGCAGGGGGTACAGCAAAACAAGGCCGTAACCGTGCATTCCAAGCTATTCTACCACTTCGTGGTAAGATTCTGAATGTAGAGAAGGCAATGCGTCATAAAGCTTACGAAAGTGAGGAAATACGCAATATCTACACTGCATTGGGAGTTACTATCGGAACTGAAGATGATACACAGGAAGCAAATATCGCTAAACTGCGTTATAAGAAGATTATTATCATGACCGATGCCGACGTCGATGGTTCTCACATCGACACCCTTATCATGACTTTCTTCTTCCGCTTTATGCCACAGATTATCCAGAACGGATATCTTTATATTGCCAACCCTCCATTATACTTGTGTAAGAAGGGAAAGGTTGAAGACTATTGCTGGACAGAAGCTCAACGTCAGAAATTTATTGAGACTTACGGTGGTGGTTCTGAGAATGCTGTTCATACTCAACGATACAAAGGTTTGGGTGAAATGAATGCTCTACAGCTTTGGGATACAACTATGGACCCTGAGAACCGTACTTTACGTCAGGTGAATATTGAAAATGCAGCCGAAGCCGACTATATTTTCTCTATGCTAATGGGTGAAGATGTAGGACCTCGTAGAGAGTTTATCGAAGATAACGCAACTTATGCTAACATTGACGCATAATTGTTCATCATATAAAAAGAGAGAGGCTATTCCGTTTGGAATAGCCTCTCTCTTTTTATAGCAAATTGTTTATACTAAAATCAGTAAAAACAATCTTTATGTTTATCTTCTCTTTATTGTCTGAGCACGCTTTTCTGCCATTTCCCGAGCATATTCTTCTCTTCCCACAGCTTTTATCCTCTGAATGCAAGCATTTCTGTCAGAGTTAAAGAAGAAGCCAAACAGCTTACTCACAACATTCGTAAACTTCTTGCATTCGTTCACATTTTCCGGGCAATCAGCACAGGAAGAATAACCGTTTGATAAGCAGCAGGTTCTGGTTTTGCACCAGGTTGCCTTTTCATTCTTCTGACAGCCAGAGCAGCTACCCTTCTGGTATTTCCGGCAAGCTCCACAATAAAGTCCGCAAAAAGCGACTAAATCCTTATTAATTTCAATCGGCATTTCCATAACACAAGTTTTTTATAAGGTTTATCTCTAAATTATCCAACTCAGCCACTTCAGCTTTGCATCTTCTCCACGAAAAGATCAATTGCCTGTTCATTAATATTATAAACAGAGGCAGTAGTCTTCATCAGCTTTTTTACTATCAATCGGTCAATGAAATTCATCTTTTCAAGAATAAGTTCTCCTCCCATAAACCCTCTGACTTTAGAGTGACGAAGCAACTCCTCGGGAAAAGAACGATCCATCTCCTCTTGCTGTTTCACAGAATCGGGCTCCATTCCACAAAGGAAAAGACCGATTTCTCTGACAGCGAACAAGGAAACATGATTAACTATAAGAAACTCCTTAAACTTTTTCTTCGCAGTACCTGTATAAACAGAACTTCCCACAATAATACGGTCGTAAAAAGAGAGGTCCGGCGATTTATTTTCACTTAAATCAACCATTGTGACCTCATCCTCAATCAAACGAGCCCCTATCATCCCGGCAACCTTTTTTGTAGTACCGTATTTCGAAAGATAGATAATAGCCGTTTTCATAATTACACTTTATTTTAGAATCAGATCAGTCCTCTGTCCTTCAGTTCCTCAGCCGCAATTTCAAGCTCTGTGTACCATTCCTCTCCGAATTTACGGATAAGAGGTTCCTTCAGGAACTTGTAAACCGGCACATCCTCCTTTTCTCCAAGAAGAACAGCCGCCTTGCATACACTCCAACGGTGATAATTCACCGCTCTGAACTCGGAATAGTTCTGCACACGGATTGGATAAAGATGGCAGGAAACAGGTTTGTAAAAGTCTACTTTCCCATCACGATAAGCCTTTTCGATGGCGCAATAGCAACATCCTTTCTCATCATAACAAGTAAAGACACAATCCTTTCCATTTACAATGGAAGTAACCAGATCTCCGTCCTCGTCTTTATAGCAAACACCCTGCTTTTCTATTACAGCCTGAGCCTCAGGAGAAAGGTCCTTCCAGATAACCGGAAGGACTTTTTTCAGTTGTTCTACCTCTGACTCTTCCAATGGCGCACCAGCATCCCCCTCTATACAACACTCACCTTTACAGGCATCAAGGTTGCACAGGAATTTCTCCTTAAAAACATCCAGGCTGATGATGGTATCGTCTATTTGAATCATTTGTATATTATTTAATAAGTACGCTACCAGTCATTTCTTTTGGTGCTTCCAATCCAATGATATTCAGGATAGTTGGAGCAATATCAGCCAAACGACCATCAGATACTTGCGCATCTTTGTTTTCTGTAACGTAGATACATGGAACAGGATTCAAAGAGTGAGCAGTATTAGCAGAACCGTCTTCGTTTACAGCGTTGTCAGCATTACCGTGGTCGGCAATGATAATTGCTTCGTAACCGTTAGCCTTAGCAGCTTCAATAGTTTCTTTCACACAATTATCTACAGCAGTAACAGCTTTCTGGATAGCTTCGTAAACACCAGTGTGACCTACCATATCACCGTTAGCGTAGTTAACTACAATAAAATCGAATTTATTCTTGTTGATTTCAGCAACCAAAGCATCTTTCACCTCGTAAGCGCTCATTTCTGGTTTCAAGTCATAAGTAGCCACTTTCGGAGAGTTAATCAATACACGCTCTTCACCTTCAAACGGAGTTTCGCGTCCACCATTAAAGAAGAAAGTAACGTGAGCATATTTTTCTGTTTCAGCAATGTGAAGCTGAGTCTTTTTCTGAGAAGAAAGATATTCACCCAAAGTATTCTGAACATTATCCTTGTCGAACAAGATATGAACACCCTTGAAAGAAGAATCATAAGGAGTCATACAATAATATTGCAATCCTGGTACAGTCTTCATTCCAGCTTCAGGCATATCCTGCTGAGTAAGCACTGCAGTAAGTTCCTTAGCACGGTCATTACGGTAGTTGAAGAAGATAACTACATCACCTTCCTTGATTCTTCCATCTACACCAGCATTAACAATTGGTTTGATGAACTCGTCAGTAACGTCAGCATCGTAAGACTCCTGCATAGCAGAAACCATGCAATCAGCTTTCTTACCTGTTGCGTTAACCAACAAATCATAAGCCTCTTTCACACGTTCCCAACGTTTGTCGCGGTCCATTGCATAATAACGGCCAATGATTGTAGCAATCTTAGCTGTAGTTTTCTTGCATTGAGCATCCAGTTGTTCAATAAAACCTTTACCACTTCTTGGGTCAGTATCACGACCATCCATGAAACAGTGGATAAATGTATTTTCAATAGCATATTCTTTAGCTATTTCAGTCAGTTTGAAAAGGTGATCAAGAGAACTGTGCACACCACCGTCTGAAGTCAGCCCCATAAGGTGAACAGACTTACCATTTTCCTTTGCATAAGTAAAAGCAGCAACCACTTCAGGATTCTGCATAATTGTATTTTCACGGCAAGCCTTGTTGATTTTCACCAAATCCTGGTAAACAACGCGTCCTGCACCAATATTTAAGTGACCCACTTCAGAGTTACCCATCTGTCCGTCGGGCAATCCAACGTTCTCGCCACTAGCTTCCAGGCGAGAGTTTGGGTATGTTTTTACTAAATAATCCCAGTAAGGAGTGGGAGTGTTGAAGATAACATCTGCATTTGATTGGTTTCCAATTCCCCAACCATCAAGAATCATTAAAAGGGCTTTCTTGCTCATAATATTAATTATTTTAATTACTATCAGTTTTCGGGCGCAAAGGTACGAAAAAAAGCAATAAGATGGTGAGTTTTAGTACTCATTCACATTATGATACAAGAAAGGCAAGCAGAAATACTTCGACACGTGCAGAATCGAGTGCATAATTGGTAATATAATCGGAGCTTGTGTTTTATTCGTATTGCTTGTTGTCGCGCAGACAATCAACAATCAGAGTTTAAAGCCCTTTTTCGGTTGTGTTTGCTGGCATAGGAGTATTACATTTATATTTTTTTGTAAGCCATGTCAGCTTTGTATTTGTCTAAATCAACTTAAATAATCGGCTAACTTCTATATTAATCAGCTAGTTTTAATTTGCTATATATCAGTAATATAACCATATAAATCGTCTAGAAATCGTCTAACTTTCGTCTAAAAATAGGCTTAAATTAGGCTTAAATTAGGCTTAAAAAAATATAGTCGTGCTATTGAAACAGTTATACCTTCTTTTAGCATTTCGTGAAGCATGTTTCTAATATAGTTGTTTTCCATAAAAATTTTCAAGTAGCGTTCAGAGGTAGCATTACTTTCTTTTGATAAAGCCTTCAATATCAAATGAACATATTTTTCCCTAGGTCTTTTTGCACCCTCATTTGCACACTCATTCATGGGGTATGTCACACACCAGAAAAAAGTAAGAGGATATTATTTTTTTTTGACATTGATATGCTAGTACTTAAATTATCAATAATTTATATTACAATTATATTGTTTACTCCATTGGTTTTATCATACTTTCTATAAAGATAATTTCTTCCTCCGAGAGACCGTATTTTGAATATAATTGGCAGTCAATATCGGATACAGGTTTACTCCAATCTATATCCGAGGATGAAGTGAAGTCTTGAATGGGAACAAATTTAAATTTGTCTTTTGACAAGTGTTGCGTTGATGTTAATTCACTGATAAGAAATCGAACAAACTTAGTTTTCATATATGAATAAAGATTGTTTGCTTCTATTTCATTGTCGAAAGTACAAACTACTATATAAGTTTCTGTACATATTTCATTCGGTTTTAATACTTCTAAAGTGGAGATAATGCGCTTCTTCCCTTCTTTATCTGCTCTGCCAGCATGATCATAAGTCAGATATGAAGTTATTACTTTCCATTTGTCAATCCATTCTTTTCCTGAAATGACATCGGTTTTGTCAAAAAAGCCTTTACCTCCGCTATATCTCAGAATTAAATCCCCAGTATCTTTCGGTTTTACATAGGTTCTAAGACCAAATGGTTTTTGTGAACTTACGAGAGACGCTAAAAAACTTGATTCTTTATCCTTCGTGATCTTTTCAATAATTGAAATTGCCTCATGATTACGAAAAAAAGTTTTATGTTCATTTAAGTACCTCTCATTTTTTCTTCGCTTTCCATTACTATATGTTACAACAGAACATTTTCCTGAATATGCCTTATCCCATAAAAAATAACAAATTCCACCAGCTATGTCAACGCCCACAAAACAATCATTAGAGTCCACAAAGTCTACAATTTTTTTTATTCTGTCATCGTTTAGCATCGATTTGCGAAAATCATCTAACCCCCTACCACCATTATACCATTTTGCCGGCATAATCATAGAAGAAAAATCAGGTTGAAGTCGTTTCGCAATTTCAACAAAATACTGATATACAGGAATTGCACTTGCCTTGCTTCCTCCGTCCATCGCCTGATAAGGCGGATTTCCTACTATTGCATTGAATTTCATATTGTCATTGTTGTTTGATTTCCAATAAGTTTTTCCTTTTTGCACTTTTTCGATAAACTGTGCAGGTTTGTTAGTAATTTGATTAACAAGATCTTCGAAATAGTGTGTATTCACTTTTGCCTTACGAAATCCCACCAATGTACGGAGAGTAATGCTTTTAGCCATCGGAGTTTTGCAAATCACAAAGATATTTTCGACTACCACTTTATCCCACACAGCATGTCGCTGTTCTATTGTAGGGCTAGGATATAATCCCATTGGGTCGTCGGCAGCAAGGCGTGTTCGGTATATACTGTAAGCCATATAAAGCGGATAAAGGCCCGACTTTGAATTGATTTCAAGTATGCGAGCATCGGAAGAAAAAACATCTTTGGTTACATTGCCTTGTTCCACGTATCGGGGCTGCTCAGTTGTATTTTCAAGCTGTTCATCATAAAACACATAGCCACCTAAACAGTCGCCAAGGTGCATATTTACCACACGCCAGGGAGTAAGAACCGTTTCTTTGTCGGGGTTACGGAATGTGCCAAATATTGCAGAAATACGTCCAATACGTTCTTCCACCGTTAGGCTATCAGCAGCCCGAGCCATTGCACGAACGCGTTTCCCGGCAGCACGAAACACATCGGGTTCGTAGTATTTTTTAAAACTGTTGAAAAGTTGTTTGGTAACGCCTTTAGGCATAAACTCTTCCCACGATTGCGGATCAATTAACTCTGAAAAATTGTCGATAGTAATTTCTTGTTCCTCGTTTTTCACATCAGCACCGTATATAAGCAGTGGCATACGTATGGAAATGCCCCGCAGAATAGACACCGCACTATCGCGATTTTTTCGTTTTTCATCTCTCTCTTTCAGCAGGCGCTTTTGCTCTTCGGTGAGCTCTTCTTTTTTGCGACTTTTCTTTTCTGCATCTTCAAGCGCTTCATATTCTTCGTTGCTAAAACCCTGCTTATTTATATCAATATCACCACTTTTGGGCATGGCTTTGGTGCTGCCAATAATCTTTTTAAGTCCATCAAACTCATTCAATTCAACGTTATCGAGCTTCATTAACGAGTCATTGTTGTAGAGATAGCTATCCTCAAAACCATTGCGTACTACACGTTCAACATAAACTTTTTTGAGTTGTTCGAGCATACCGTTAACATCGTATGCGTTCATATGCGAACCATGTACAGCAATAATGGGGCAGAAATTTAGGAATTCGCCCATTGTGTTACGATCATCACTCGAAGTTTTCCCCACTTTAGCCGATATTTTAGCGGTTTCGGCTATTACTTTCAATGTACGGTCGGGCGCAAAGTCGAACACAAAACATTCTTCTTTGACTCGTCCATTGATGGTGGCAGGCGTTTGTACACGGAAAATAGTTTGCATATAACCCGAAGCCGAAGTATTGAAGGAACCTGAAAGCATAAATACGGCTGTCCATGCTTTTACCGATACACCCGTGGTAAGTCGGCCACACGAAAGCGTAATGGTATAGGTTTCATGTGGATTTTCGCCGATGGCCTCATTTACCTTGGTCAATGCTTCTGAGTTTACTTCTTCTTCGTCGCCATCGCCTGCTACATTCACAATTCTGAATTGCGAAAAAACTTTGTGCTGCTGGAGTAATGTACTTAGTGCACGTGCTTCTTTTACACCGGGCACCATCCAAAGAGAATGACGGAAATTGTTCCTGTACTCTTCAGTGGAATAAGGATAGTTACTTTCGTGGTCAGTTTTTGTAATAAGGTCGAGAAACGAGCACACGTCATGTTTGTGAATAAACTGATTATCAGAATCAACACGGAAAAATTCATGGAAATTGAAAGCCACCTCTTCATCAACAAACTGACTAAGCAATTTGCCCAAATCATAAGTAAATATATTTAGCTTTGGAAGTGCTGCATACGGATTAGGATCACCAAAATGAATTTTGTCCCAATCGGCTTTAGCTCGTTGTTCCATTACATAGTCCCAAGTATAGATTTCATCCTCCTTGTAATCGTCAAGCAAATTAAACGGTGTACCCGACAAACGTAATACTTTGGTATTGGATTTTACCAGCTCTTTCATTACGGCTATACCCAATTCTGTTTTTGTACCTTCGTGAGCTTCGTCCACAATGATAAAATCCCAAGGCGTGGCAAAGATTTCATTGTTTTTGTCGAAATTACCACCTACCAGTTCAGAACCTCGAAGATCTTGCATTGAAGCAAAGTAAACATATTTGCATCCGTTTTTTTTGCATTGAATTTCATGTACCTTAAAGGTATTTCCATTATTTCTTGAACCATAAGCAAAGTCAGAACGGTCGTAGAATATTTTACGAAAATCTTCAAACCAACCGGCATCTACCACAGGCCGGTGAGTTAGAATAAGTGTTCGAGT